>DAHWEX010000633.1 GCA_027326205.1 Actinomycetota bacterium | reverse complement strand
TCGGCAGATTCGGGGACGGTGGTTAACGCACGTGCTCCTGAACTCCGCAAGGACTTACGGCGGCGTTGGGTTCGTGCACGAAGAGGCGGGAGCGCGGATGGGCGGGAGTCGACAGGTGGCCGTGAGTGTCTAACGGGCGTGCGCGGCCGGCGTGGTGCTGTCGGCAGTAGCCAGGGTCTAGTGACGGGGCGACAGTCTCGCCTAGTTCCGGGCGAGAGGCGCGATTAAGCGCGATCCCGCCACCGGGGGCAATTGTGTCGCACCGTGGCCTGGAATTCCAGAGGGCGGCGCCAGGATCACTGTGGTATCAGAAGACTTGGAAAGGGCGGGCTAAATGCGCATTTCTCGGCGCATAGGGTTCCTTAAGTACTCGATTGTGCTGGCTAGCCTGTCCCTGGCTGCCTGCGGCCAGGTCGGCGGTGCCGGGGCGTCTGGCACGGCGACTGGTGCTCAGGCACCGACTGGTGCCCAGGCGACAAGTGCATCGGCAGGCGCCGCGTCCAGCGCCCCGGCGCAGTCAGCGCTCGCGGCCAACCTGGCTGACGGCACTGGCCCCCGAAACGCCCCGAAGGAACTTTGGCACGGCGAGAGCGGTGACAAGTACGCCGGGTACACCGGCCACGACCTCGTCTTCGTCACCATGGCCGGCGGCAGCAGCACCATCATCGGGGTCAACGCCGTCACTGGCAGCCAGGACTGGACGTTCTCCGCGGCGGACCTGCCCGCCCAGTCGATCGTGACATCCGGTGTCGTGGCGGCGGGCGGGGCGGTCTACGCCTTGGTGAACGAACCGCCGTTCCCCGCCAATGACGTCCCGGCCACGGGGATTGACACCGTGATCGCCTTCACCCCAGGTACCCATAAGCCGCTGTGGAGCACCCCGCTCGGCTCGGACACCGTGTTCCCGGATGAACTGATCGTCTCGGGCGGGTACCTGCTGGCTCCCGATAGCCCGGCCCTCGGCACCGCGGATGGGTATTACCAGTTCACGCTCGCCACCGGAGAGCCCCACGGGCACGCTGGCTCCGGCGCGTCCCAGGGACACGACGGCTTTTACGCCAGCCAGAATCAACTGTTCAACGCCTCGACCGGCAAGCCTGTTGCGCTTCCGGGCGATGTCTGCGGCTGGAACGGCAGCGTTATCGTCACCGGCGGCGGCTCCGGGAGCCTGGACGCCGTCACTGCGACCAACGAGGCGACGATGTCCCAGGCCTGGGCATCGTCCAATCCGGTCTACTGCCTCACCGTGACCGGGAACGGCGAGGTGATCGTCGACGACTCGGCGAACGGCCAGTTCGAGGCCCTGGATGCCAGCAACGGCAGCCAACGGTGGACCATGCCCGAGCCCGCCGACCTCGGCAACGGGCTGGCCAGTTACACCGCGGAATTCGTTGGCGGCGGGATCATCCTGTTCGACGCGGACGGCCCGTTCGTCGCCATCGGCTAGCGACAGCGCGAGGCCAAGCCGTGTATGCCACGCTGCTGACCAGCGTGCAACAAAATCAGGCAAGCTGTTCGCCTGCCGGCCGGTACCTTCATACTGGCCAGTGTGGGAGGGGACGATCTTGACCTGCCGGACGAGCTGTACGGGTTCGGCGGGTGGCTGCTGTGGCTTGTGGCGACGCGGGCGACGGCGCTCGTCGACCATGTGTACGCGCTTGGCGTGGCCCACCGGTCGGCTGAGTACGGCGCGGTTGACGGCCATGACCTCCCGACGCCGTCGCTGGTCGCCTGGCTGATCGTCGCGGCCGAGTCCGGCGTGGACGTCGCCGGGCTGGCTGACCGCAAGGCCGAGTTGCAGCCGCGGCAGAAGTCGCTGCGGACGCTGGTCAGCCGCGCGGTCAGCACGGATCCCCGCGCGGTCCGGGCCGCCTGGATTCACGCGCTCGGCGCCCTGTGCGGGCTGAGCGGACCCGAGGTCAGGCTGCTCGTTGACAGCCGCGACGACGGGGCGCACCCGGTCGACCCGCAGGTGCTGCGGCGGGTGGTCAAGCGGACATTCGCGGCGGGCCGGCCGGCCGGGCCCCCGGTGCTGACCGCAGCGCGGACGCTGCCCGTGGTGTCGCGGCGTTCACGGGACGGGCTGCCGAACTGTGACTGCTGATGAAGTCCGCGTGCGAACGCGTTTTCCGAACGGTGGGTGCGCACGGCCCGGGCTGAGTGCACGGACCGGATGCTCATCATGGGGGAGCGGCACCTTCGGCCACCCGACCACGACGACGCCAGCCCAGCCCCCGTCACCGGTCTCGCCAGTGCGCGGATCCGGCGAAGAAACGTCCTGGGCGGGCTGATCCTGCTTCTCCAGGCGATCGGCCAGGGATCGTGCCAGGGACTCGTCAAAGTCCGCTTAACAGTGCGTGACAGACGGTGGGAGACCGGGACGGCTGTCGGCGGATCCCAGGCCGGGCCGACTGTCACGATAAGTGACCGGCGATCCGGGCTGGCCCTGGGCCACCAAGCTGGTCGGCGCCGGGCATGACCCCGAAGAGGTGGCCGAGGCCTCCAGGCAGCTCATCGATTACGCTAATGAGCTCATCGAGACCAAGCGCGCGCACCCGGACGACGCGCTGGTGAGCGCGCTCATGCGGGTCACCGAGGACGGTGACCGACTGTCGCAGAGCGAGCTCGTGGCGATGATCTTCCTGCTGGTCATCGCGGGCAGCGAGACGCCCGCCAACCAGATCGGGAACGCCGTGTACCACCTGCTGAGCAACCCCGCCGAGCTGGCGCGGCTGAGGGCCGACCCCAGCCTGATGCCGCTGGCGGTCGAGGAACTGCTGCGCTACGACGGCGGGGTCGGCACCGCCAGCTTCCGCTTCACCACCGCTGACGTCCTGGTCGGGGACGTGGTCATCCCGGCCGGCGACATGGTGGTGCTGTCGCTGAACTCGGCGGACCGCGACGAGGCCCACTTCCCCGACGCCGACCGGCTCGACCTCAGCCGTAATCCGCGTGGGACGCTGGCCTTCGGTCACGGCATCCATTACTGCATCGGCGCGCCGCTCGCCAAGCTGGTCCTCCAGATCGGGCTGTCCGGGCTGCTCACCGCCTTCCCTGAGCTCGGCTTCGCCACCGATTGGGCCGAGCTCCACTGGAAGAACAGCACGCTGGTCCATGGCTTGACCGAGCTGCCGGTCCGGCTCCGCGCCTGAGCCGCAGCCCTGCGCAAGCAGGTGACATAGCGCCCCGTCCGCGGACGGGGCGCTCGCTATGTCACGGCCCCGGATGGCCGTAAAGTGCCTTGCCGTGGCGCCTGCGCGGCCTGGGCGAGGCCGTCGAGCAGGATCGTCCACCGCTCGACGGCGACCAGCCGGAGCTTACCGTCCCTCATCCAGGGATCGGCCTCCAGGCGCTGCCGGACGGCGGTCTCATCGGGCGCGGTGACAACAAGCAGCACCTCCCGGTCACCTTCGACCGGGCCGCCGAGCACGATGAACCCCGCGTCGACGAGGTCGTTCATGAACCGGCGGTGATCGGCGAAGCCGTCCTGCTCGTACAGGCTCCTGGTCCAGTCCCACGGGCCGCCCCGCTGCTGTCGTACAGCGTAGAGATCCATGGGCTAAGCCTAGTCGCCGCCGGGTGGACGGTTACTCAGCGCTGTAGTACCAGTTCTCCGGGTTGATCAGCCCGTAGGGGTTGACTGGCTCGATGCCGTGCAGGTTCTTCGTGACTTCGAGGAGCCGCAGCGGGAACCCCGGGGTCCACAGGAACGGTACCTGGCTGGCCAGGTAGTCCTGGTACTCGTGCAGTGCGCTGGGCTCATCGCTGAGCACCGTCTGCTCGATGAGCTCATCCGCCTTCGGGTCGCTGTAGTGACCGAAGTTGCTGCTCGCGCCGGTCTTGAACACCATCTCGCCGGTCGGGATGCCGTAGTAGGCCCAGCCGCCGTGCCACGAGTGCAGTTCCCACTCCCGGGCGCTGACGTCGGAGTGATCCTGGCCCACCATGGTCGAGCCGTGCACCTCCTGCAGCCGCAGTTCGAGGCCGGCCTGGGCGGCGTCGGTCGCCAGCCGGTGGACTAGCCGGCCCAGCGCCGCGTCGCCGGCCGCGTACCGCAGGCTGAAGCTGAGCTTGTCGCCGGCCGCGATGCCGTCGCCCGCGCGTCCCGCCCCGGTTCCCGGCCGCACGCAGACCGCGGGCGTCGTGCTGACGTCCCAGCCGTGGCTGGCCAGGTAGGGAAACCCTGTTGCGCTGGCACGCCAGCCTCGTCCGCCGCCGATTGACGTTGCGTGTGCCGAAAAATTCAGCCGTGCAGGTGAGAGGCGTGGGTCCGTCGGCCCCAGGCCGGGGCTTCGTCGCTCTGTACGGCGCGGGAACGGCCACCGCGACGCGGTCGTCGCGGCATGATGTGCGACTGTGCTGATGCGACTGGCCTACTTGACGGTGGTGAACACGTTCGCGGTCCTGGGTCTTCTTTCCCTGAGCGACCGGGACAAGGACACCGAGATCTTGGTCCTGCGCCACCAGATCGCGGTGCTGGAGCGCCAACTGGGCGGGAGGAAGGTGCGCTTCACGCCTGCGGACCGGGTCCTGCTGGCGGCGCTGCTGCATCGGCTGAGGCCACAGGCACTTGGCCGGATGCGGTTGCTGGTACGCCCTGACACGGTGTTGCGCTGGCACCGCGACCTGGTCAGGAAGCGGCATGCTGCCCGGTCCAGGCCCGGGCGGCCGGGTCGGCCACGCACCGTGCGTTCGGTCCGCGTCTTGGTCCTGCGTCTGGTCCGGGAGAATCCCGCGTGGGGATACCGGCGGGTGCATGGTGAATTGCTCGTGCCCGGGGTGAAGGCGGCTCCCTCCACAGTGTGGGAGATCTTGAAGAAGGCCGGGATCGATCCCGCGCCCGGACGCTCGGCCACCACCTGGGCCGGCTTCCTGAGTTCCCAGGCAGAGGCCCTGTTGGCGTGCGACTTCTTCGAAACGGTCACCTTGTCGGGGACGCGGGTGTTCGTGCTCGCGGTGATCGAGCACCACACTCGCCGGATCCGGGTGCTGGGCGCGACCACGCACCCGACGACCTCCTGGGTGGCCCAAGCCGCCCGGAACTTGGTCATGGACCTTCAGGACGCCGGATGCCGGGCCAGGTTCTTGATCCGAGACCGGGACGGCAAGTTCCCTGAACTGTTCGACGCTGTCCTGGCTGATGGGGGAATCGAGGTCGTGCTCAGCGGCGTCCGGATGCCCCGTATGAATTCGATTATGGAGCGGTGGGTGCAGACCTGCCGTCGTGAGCTGCTGGACCGGACCTTGATCTGGAACCAGCACCACCTGCTCCACGCCTTGCGGGAGTTCGAACGCTTCTACAACGGGCATCGCCCCCATCAGGGCATCGCCAATGCCCGCCCACTCCGGCCGCTGCCCTCGCCGATCACCAACCTGGACCAGATCGCCCACCTGGACATACGAAGACGCCAACGCCTGGGCGGGATCCTCCACGAATACGAGCATGCCGCTTGACCTGCACGGATGGGATTTTCGGCAAGAGCAACGTCGAGCACTATAACGTTCATCGCCCGCACCGGACGCTGCGCCAAAGACCGCCCGCCGGGCGTGAGCGTCCACCCACCATGAGCCAGAATGTCCGGGTCCTGCGTCGAGACCGGCTCGGTGGCCTGATCCGCGAATATACCCAGGTCGCGTAAGGTGACAGCATTCTCGGCACCCACAGGTTAGGTAACGGCGGCGGACACGATTCGTCATCACCGCTGGCAGCGCACGGATTTGACCTGGGGTCGCGGGGCGGGTGCTTTGCGGGCGCGACATGCTTGCGGCAGGCCGGGACCGCTTCGGCGCGGCACAGCGGGCAAGGATCACGGCTCGACCTCTCCGTGTCCCGCTCGCGCAGAGAGCGTGTGTGGCGGGCCGTTCTCCTGGCGGTCACGACCCGTAGTAGAGCCGGTCGAGTCCGATGAGCTGGACGGACGGGTCGGTTGCCGCTTGTTGTGTCAGTGCGTCGGTGAATCCTGCGCCGCCGAACAGGAGCAGTCTCGCATCTTGCGCGCCGGGTTCGCCCTTGGCCGCGAGCAGTTCGCGGATGTGCTCGAGTCTCTTCAGGTGACTCGCGGACATTGTCTCCTGCCATTTCGCCTCACCGATGGCGAGCAGCACGTCGCGGTCGTCTTCGCTGCGGCCGAAGACGGCGACGTCGACTTCCGCGGTCTTGCGGGCTTCGGGGTCGGAGACTGTTCCGCTGGCGACGCGGGCGGGGTAGGCGCCGCCGTAGGTCTGCGGCCCGGCGTGCCAGCGGGCCCACTGGCGGCAGACCTCCTCGAAGTGCGGGCCGGCTACCTGGCTGTGGAACGCGTGCTGTGAGCGCCGCCAGACCTGGGGGGCGCGACCGGGGCGTTCCAGGTCGCCCCAGGCCGGGCGCATGATCGCGTGGTAGAAGGTCAGCAGCGGCTCGGCGATCCGGTAGGCCGACCTGTTCTTCTTGAACGCCTCGGTCTCGTGCGTGATGAGCCCGGCGTCGTGCAGGACGCCCAGCGGGTGCGCGAGGTCGGTGGACTTGCGCTCCAGGTAGTTGGCGATGCCGCCGCGGGTGGTGTTGCCTTCGGCGATCGCTGCGAGTACCGCGTGGTAGAGCGCGGTGTCGTGGATGTCGGGTTCCTCGGCAAGGATGTAGCGGGCCTCGCGGAACAGTGGCCGGC
Source organism: Actinomycetota bacterium (assembly GCA_027326205.1). GTDB lineage: Bacteria > Actinomycetota > Actinomycetes > Streptosporangiales > Streptosporangiaceae > Trebonia. Next base: position 1,105 of record DAHWEX010000633.1, on the reverse strand, counting down.
CCGGGTTGAGGACGGTGCGGCATACCCACGGGTCGAAGTCGTCGGGTCCGGCAGGGACGTCGTCCTGGGCGAACTCCCGGCGGTACGCAGGCGTTCCGCCCACGATGGCGTTTGTCAGCATCGCTGTGCGCAGGTCGGCTATTTCCCAGAATTCCCTCGCCAGCCGGTAGTCCAGCGTCGGGACGAGTAGTTCGAGTCCCGCCCTGCCCCGCAGCGGCGCGCTGCCGGCCAGCAGCTTTCCCATGAACGACAGGGCCGACCCGCACAGCAGCAGGCGCACCGGGGTGTTGCGCCGCTGGGCGGACGGCTCGAGGGCGCGCTGGATGAGGGACGGGAGCGCCGGGGTGGCCTTGGCGAGGAACGGGAACTCGTCGAGGACCACCGGCTTCGGCCCGTTCACGGCCAGGCGCATCAGCCGGGTAATGGCCTCGTCCCAGCCGGCGAACCGGAAGGGAGTTGGTTCGTCAAGGTGAGCGGCGAGCGCCTCGCCGAACTGGTGCAGGGAGTCCGCCTCCGTGGTCTCGGCGGCGGTGAACATGAACCCGTTCGCCTCGACGGTGAGAGCATCGACGAGAAAGGACTTGCCCTGACGGCGCCGCCCGGAGACGATGCCCAGCGTGGCCCGCGGGGCGCTGTTGCCCGCGAAGCGGGTAAGTTCTCCCCACTCAAAGTCACGGTCGAACATGTCCTGGGGCTTGCGCCACGCCATGACCCGGCCTCTCGCGTTCAACATGCTTAAATAATTAGAGTTATTATAACTCAACTTATCCAACACTGCAGCTACCTTGCCTGCAGCGCGCGGCCCCTCGGCCTAACATGGCAATCGGTTTCTAGCAGACCGCAGGCCCGGCTCGGCACCTTCATCCGCCATCCTCACGTCTGTCATCCGGTGTCTCCTCCGTCCCGGAAGTTGCACCGTTGAAATTACAGTCCCAAATGCGGAGCAAACATCGGTGCGGAAAGGTCTAGACCACTACCAGGCTCGCTGCGGTATTGGTATAGCTGCCCGTCACTGGTCGCCCGTGTTAGGAGGTTTCCCACGCGGCGAGCAGGTCATCAGGAGTGAGGACGGTGGCGCCGGTGCTGGTGGCGCCGGTGCGGGATA
>DAHWEX010000630.1 GCA_027326205.1 Actinomycetota bacterium | reverse complement strand
CGGCCAGGGCCGTCCGGTCCCGGTTCGGCGACTCCCCCGGGAGCTGCTCCCCGGGGAGCAGCGTGCGCAGCCAGTCGAGCTCGGCCGTCCGGCCGACGAAGGCCGCCGGCTCGGCAGGCAGCTGCGCCGGGCAGGGTGCGGGCTCCTCGGCGGGCGACTCCTTTGCCGTGTTTGCCGATTCTGCCGTGTTTGCCGATTCTGCCGGGTTTGCCGGGGCGGGCACCAGGCCGGCGGCGGAGGTCGCCGGCTCCGCGAGCCCGGCCGGCCAGGTCGTCCCCGCTACGGGCGCCTGGGCCGGCCCGTCCAGCGCCGGGTCCATCGCGAGCACCCGCCGGTGGATCTTGGCGAGCTCGGGACCTGGGTCGATGCCGAGATCCTCGGCGAGCCGGGCCCGCGCGTCGCGGAACACGCGCAGCGCCTCGGCCTGCCGGCCGCTCCGGTACAGGGCGATCATCAGCAGCCCGCAGGCCCGCTCGCGCAGCGAGTGCTCGGCGACCAGCGCGGTCAGCTCGGGCACCGCCGCCGCCGGCTGCCCCTGGGCGAGCATCAGGTCGGCGCGCTCTTCGATCGCGGTGGTGCGCAGCTCGTCCAGCCGCACCCGTTCCGCCTCAGCGAACGGCCCGGGGATCCCGGCGAACGCCTGGCCGCGCCACAGCCCGAGCGCCTCGTCCACGACCCGGGCCGCGCCGCGGGCGTCCCCGCAGGCGCGCAGCGCGCGCGCCCGGCTCAGGCACTCCTCGAACCGCACGGCGTCCAGGTTGCCCGGGTCAAGCCGCAGCAGGTAGCCGCCGCCGGAGGAGACGAGCAGCTGGCCCGGGGCACCCCGGCGCGAGCGGTCCGGCCGACCCGGCTCGAGCACCCGGCGCAGTCCCGCCACGTAGGTGTAGATCCCGCTGTCGACACTGGCCGGCGGGTGATCGCCCCACACCGCGTCGACTAGTTCACTGCGCGGGACGGCCCGGCCCGCCCGGCTCGCGAGCACTCCGAGGACGGCGAGCTGCCTCGGCTGCCCGGCCGTGACCTCGCGACCGTCACGCCACACCGTGACCGGCCCGAGCACCCCCACCCGCAGCGTCACCGCTGACCCTGGTTCCTCCGGAGCGCCACCCGGGCCCGAAGGCGCGGAAGAACCGGCAGCGTCGGGGTGAAAATGGTTCACCGCCAGCCGCCCCCCTTTGCGCCGGACTCTCAATACCCACCCTGGCCGAGCCGCACGGTGCACGCCGCACGCCGCACGCCGCACGGCGCAGATGCAATTGCACCCGAGCAATTACGCCCCGCAACCAAATCGTACTGTCAGGAGGTTACCGCCGGAGATGTACGGGTATCTAGAAAATATCCAGATGACCTATAGCCTGGCCGGGTATTACTAGACACGCCACCATGCGGCCTGACAACCCACCCACTCCGGCCGCTGGAGCGGTCCGGCCGACGGCGCCACCCACCGCCAAGCCGGACAGGCGCGGGCACACCCCCCTGGTGCCCCGCTACGATCAGCCGGCTCCCACGGTTCCCCCTCACTCCAACCGTGGGGGCCGGCGTTGATCTTAATTCGCTACACTCCGAGTCCGGTCAGCGGCTCACGGTAACGTGATCCCGCGGTCGCGAGACCAATCCCCGCGGCGGGTCAGCCGGCCAAACGGTCAGCGCACCCAGAGCTTCCTCTCAGCCTGATCACGTCCAGAAAGCCGCGAATCCCCCTACGATGTGCGCATGGGCAAAGCCAGCAGAACCAAGCAGGACGCCGACCGGCGCGCGCGCGTCGCCGCGCAGCGCGAGGCGCAGCGCCGCGCGGAGCAGCGCAAGAGGATCTACATCGCAGGCGGGTCGATCCTCGTTGTCGCCATTATCGTCGTCGCGGTCGTCTTGGTGAAGCTGAACAGCAGTCCGGGCTCTGGCCCCGCCGCGCCCACCGGCACCGCGCTCAGCGCGGTGGTCAAGCAGGTCGAGGATGTCCCGAGCAGCGTCACCGACAAGGTCGGCGGCGGCGGTGCCAGCACGTCCGCCTTCGTGTCCACGGCGACCACCGCCGCGGTCACCAGCGCGGCGGCGAACGGCAACTACTTCGGCACGATCAACGGCACCCTGCTCACCTCCGGCGGCAAGCCGGAAGTGCTGTACATCGGCGGCGAGTACTGCCCCTACTGCGCCGCCGAGCGCTGGGCGATGGTCAACGCGCTCAGCCGGTTCGGCACCTTCTCGGGACTGAAGACCGCGCACTCCTCAAGCACCGACGTGTACCCCAACACGCCGACCTTCACGTTCTACGGGTCGTCTTACACGAGCAAGTACCTCACGTTCACCCCCGTTGAGGCCTACGGGGAAACGAGCTCCACGACCCTGCAGACCCCGACAGCGGCCGAGACGTCCCAGTGGCAGACCTACGACCCGAACGGCTCCATCCCGTTCCTCGACCTCGCCACCAAGTACGTCCAGGTGGGCAACCTGTCGCCGCTCACCCCGTCCATGCTGGCCGGCAAGACCTGGGCCCAGATCGCGGCCGCCATGGCCAATCCGACCGGTTCCTCGCTCGGCACGGCCGAGGACGGCAACGCGAACTACATCACCGCCGGGATCTGCAAGCTGACGAACAACCTGCCCGCGACGGCCTGCACGCCGTCGATTCAGCAGCTCCAGTCGAACTTCGCCAGCTAGAGTTGTTAGCCCAGTAGCCCAGCGATCACGGAAGGCACCTGGAGATGGCGAACGCAAAGGGCCGCGCCGGCGCCCGGTCCGCCCGCACGGCGGCGGCGGTCGCCGCAACCCCCACGAGCCGCCAGGCCACCAGGCGGGCTAAGGAGCCCGAGCCCGAGCCCGTCGAGGACGACCTCGCCGAGGAGACGCAGGAGCGGCGGCCGCCGGGGCAGCCCGCGTGGCTGCAGTACCTGACGCTGCTGCTCGCGGTCATCGGCCTGGGGATCTCCGCGTACGAGACGTGGGCGCACTTCAACGGCAACCACCTGGCCGGGTGCCCCACCGGGGGCGGCGGCACCTTCAACTGCGGGGCCGTCATCACCAGCCCGCAGTCGATGGTCTTCGGCGTCATCCCGGTGGCCATCTTGGGCCTCGCGTTCTACCTGGCCGCCGTCCCGCTGTTCTCCCCGTGGGGCTGGCGCCTTCCCTGGCGCCTGGTGCACCAGTTGCGGCTGGCGTCGGTGGTCGTGGGCATGGGCTTCGTGGTGTACCTGATCAGCGCCGAGCTGACGATCGGGAGCATCTGCGAGTACTGCACCGGCGTGCACGTCGTGACCTTCCTGCTGTTCTGCGTCACCGTGTTCAGCGTCGCCATCTGGGGCTTCGGCGGCCGGCAGGCCGAGACGGACACGCCCGCCTGACCTGCGGTCGCGTCGGCGTTGACTGGTAAATGACATTATGTTCACGTTCGCTGGCCGGGCCTGGTAGCGGGTACTTCCCGTCAGTAGGGTGACCGCATGCCCGGCATGAACTCGGATCTGAGCCTCGCCAGGCCGATCCTCACGTCCGCGTTCCGGTCGGCACTGCCGCAGCAGTTCGGCTCATCCAGTTAGTTAGGTCGGGTCCGCATGCACTACATCTTGGATAACTGGTCGTTCGACCCGTTCCTCATCCTCGTCGCGGTCGTGGTCGCCTGGCACGAGACCGGGCTGTTCCGGCTGGCCAAGCGGTCGCGGCCGGAACGTACCCGGGAGCGGCGGATCCGGTCGATCTGGTTCTACGCGGGGCTCCTGGTACTGCTGCTGGCGGTCGTGTCGCCGATCGACTACTGGGCGGACAGGTACTTCATGGTGCACATGGCGCAGCACCTGCTGCTGATGTTCGCCGCCCCCTCCCTGGTCGTCGCGGGCGCGCCCGGGCAGCCGCTGCTCGACGCGCTACCGGGCCGGTCGGGGAAGACCGTGACCCGGTCGGTGCTGGCCGGCGACTGGTCGCGGCCGCTGCGCGCCGCCTTCACGTTCCTGACCGGGCCGGTCGTCGCGGTGGTGCTGTTCAACGCCGCGATGATCCTGTGGCACATCCCCGCGGCCTTCGACCTCGCGGCGGACAACGCGGCGGTGCACATCTGGCTGGAGCACGGATCGTTCTTCCTGACCGGCGTGCTGTTCTGGCTGCAGTTCATCCCGTCGCCGCCCTTCCGGTCGCGGATGCCGCTGCTCGGCCGGGCCGCGACGCTGCTGGCGACCAACGTCGTCATGATCTTCATCGCGATGGCGCTGTCCATCTTCGCGACGCACTCGGTCTACTCCCTGTACGACCACGTGCCCGGCGTGACGCTGCCGCCGTTCGCCGACCAGCAGATCGGCGCGGCGATCTTGTGGGTGTGCGGTGACTTCTGGGCGCTGCCCACGATGGTCATCACGATCAGGAAGCTGATCAACGACGAGGGCGGGGTCGGGACGGCGCTCGACCAGTTCGTGCACTCGGGCAGCCGCGCGGCGGCGTCCCGCTCCTGGGCGGCCCGCGCCCCCCGCTAAGCCGCTCACGGCTGCGGGCGGTCGGCGCGCTCCGCGGCGTCCCGGGGATCGTCCGAGCCGCCCGCCGGCCCGGCCCCCCCGTGCCCTTTCCCGTCGCCGTCCCCGTCGTGGTGCCTGCCCGGCAGCGCGTGGAAGCCGCCGGTGATGTGCGGGAGGCCCGGCGGCGACCAGTTGCGCAGTTGGGACAGCGCCGGGGCGCGGCCGACCATGATCACCCCGGCGATGAGCGCGACGATGCCGCCGGCCTGCAACGCCAGTTCGCCGGGGCTGACCTGGACCCGGTCGCCGAAGATGAGCACGCCGAGCAGGATCCCGACCAGCGGCTCGCCCGCCGCGATGGCGGGCAGCGAGTGCTGCAGCGGGCCGGCGTTGAACGCGCTCTGCATCAGCCAGATGCCGATCGCGCCCGCGCCGACGAGCGCGTAGGGCGCCCACGTGGTGAACAGCGCGCCCGCGCCGCTGGCGTTGAGGATCTCCAGGGTCTGCCGGGTCAGCGCGTCCTGGATGCCGAATACCAGGCCCGCGCCGGTTCCGGTCAGCATCGCCCGCAGCCGGCCGGGGCGCTTGCGGCCCTGGATGACGACGAGCACCGCGAGCGCCGCGATCACGGCGGCGGCCGGCCAGTGCGAGACCGACCCGAACGAGAGCCCGATCGGCTTCGCCGACCGGGCCGCCGAGAGCAGTGCCACCCCGGTGCACAGCACCGCCGCGCCGAGGAACTCCCACAGCCGGAGCGTCGCCCTGGCGATCGGCACGGCAAGGACCAGGGCGAAGACGAGGTTCGTGGTGAGCAGCGGCTCCACGAACGCGAGCGAGAGGTTCCCGATCGACCAGGCGGCGAGGACCTGGCCCGCGACCATGCAGCCGATGCCGGCCAGCCAGCGCGGCTGGCGTAGCAGGTCGGTGAGCAGGCGGAGCGACAGGAACCGCGAGGCGGGCTCGCGCTGCGCGGTCTGCTGCTGCAGCACGAAGCCCGTGCCGATCAGCAGCGCGGCGAGCAGCGTGAGTCCGTAGTCCAGGCTGATGTCCACGTCCACGGCGCCTAGACCACTGCACTAATCATCGCTGCTGCCCCTGGTAGTTCGGCGGGGGTCGTTCCCTGGGTGTCACCCTAGCCGCGCCCAGGCCGCCCGGCGGACAGGCGCGACGGCCCGCGCCATCTGCCCGCGGGTCTCCTACCCGCCTTGCCTATCATCACGAGCGCGGAATCATAACGTTAGCGCCCACCTGGGCGTTTTCCCCGGCGCGATTAGCCCTCGGCGGGCAGAGCGGCGATCCTACGCATATATCGGCAGGTCAAGCCTTACTATCATCGTGACGGCAGGTGGGTGCCGTCTGATGTCATCGGGTAAGGGGAGCTGGGTGGGGGAAGCAGCGGTGTCGCGGACTTCGCGCGACACGAGGCGGACGGGCGTGCGGCGACGCGCCGTCGGCACCAGAGACAGGATCATCGCGCATCTCGCGCTTGTCGCCGAGGTCGCCGACGGGGCGGGGATGGCCAGCACCAGGCTCGCGGAGGCCGTCGGCTATCCGGGGTCGAGCGTGGCCTTCGCGCAGCTGCTGTCGGGCATGGAGCGGGACGGCCTGATCAGCCGGGAGGTGCGGGGCAAGCGGACCTACCGGATCACGCTGTCGGCCCCGGTCCCCTCCCGCGCCGGCGGGGACGCCGGCCCGAAGGGGGAAGGCACCGCGCTGCCCGCGCTGCCCGTCGCCTTTCCGGCCGTCATCGACTACGACGAACTCGCCGACCGGGTGATCCTGCGGCTGCTGCGGCGGCTGGCCGAGCTGGACCCGGCCGAGCTCGCCACGCTCGAGCGCCTGCTCGCCCCGCGCAACAGCCGGGCGGAGGAGCTGAAGATCGGATGAGCGCGCCGCCCGGGCGTCCTAGCCGATCCGGCGCAGCCCCGCGCGGTGGTGCTTCGCCGTCGCGATGTAGGTCTGGACCGCGCCCTCGGTCCACGTCGCCGCCACGTCGGAGCGCTTGACCTTGGCGGGAACGCCCGCGACGAGCGAGCGGGGCGGGACCTCGAAGCCCTCGGCGACGACCGCGCCCGCGGCCACGACCGAGCCCGCCCCGATCACCGCGCGGTTCAGCGTCACCGAGCCCGAGCCGATCAGGCACCCGTTCTCCACCACGCACCCTTCCAAGTGCGCGTTGTGGCCGACCACGCAGTCGTCGCCGATGATCGTCGGCTGGCTGGCGGTGCAGTGCACGATCGTGCCGTCCTGCACCGACGTGCGCGCGCCCACGATGATGTAGCCGTGGTCGCCGCGCAGGACCGCGCCCGGCCACACCGACGACTCGGGCCCGATCTTGACCCGGCCGATAACGACGGCGTCGGGAGCGACGTACGCCGTCTCGTCGATCTCCGGCTCATCTTCATCCAGAGCGTAAATTGACATCCCCATAAGGTACCGTCTTGCCTTGTGGCCAGCACTTCTCAGGCACCTTCCCACTCCCGCGCGCGGCGTGAACCTCCCCAGTCCCCCCTCCAGGCACTTCTCGCCACCGCCGTCAGCGCGATCGGCGGGACGGAGCGGGCCGGGCAGACCCTCATGGCCCAGGCCGTCTGGGACGCGGTGGCCGAACGCACGCACCTCGCCGTGCAGGCCGGCACCGGGACAGGCAAGTCGCTGGCCTACCTGGTGCCCGCGCTGCGGCTCGCCGCGGACAAGAAGGGGCCCGTCGTCGTCTCCACGGCCACCATCGCCCTGCAGCGCCAGCTGGTCGACCGCGACCTGCCCCGGCTCGCCGAGGCGCTGCGCGAGGACCTCGGCCGGACCCCCGGGTTCGCCATCCTCAAGGGGCGCAACAACTACCTGTGCCTCAACAAGATGCGCAACGGCCCCGAGGACGAGCAGGAGTCGCTGTTCGACTCGCCCGCCAGCCCGCTCGGCGCGCACGTCAAGCGGCTGCACCAGTGGGCCGCGTCGACCTCCACCGGGGACCGGGACGAGATGGTCCCCGGGGTGCCGGACCAGGCCTGGCGGCAGGTCTCGGTGACGGCGCGCGAATGCCTGGGGGTGCACCGCTGCCCGTTCGGCGTCCAGTGCTTCTCCGAGCGGGCCAGGCGGCTGGCGGCCGAGTCCGACGTCGTGGTCACCAACCACGCCCTGCTCGCCATCGACACGCTCGGCGAGGGCGGCATCCTGCCCGAGCACCGGATCGTGATCGTGGACGAGGCACACGAACTCGTCGACCGGGTCACCTCCGTGGCCAGCGGCGAGCTGTCCGCGTTCGCCATCGAGCTCGCGGTGCGGCGCACCGGGCGGCTCGCGGACGAGCAGGAGGTCGCACGGCTGGCCGAGGCGGGCAACGCGCTCACCCCGCTGCTCGCCAGCCTGCCGAGCGGCCGGATGGACCACCTCGACCAGGGCCTCGCCGCCACCCTCGCCGCGCTGCGCGACGCCGCCACCGGGTGCGCCGCCCAGGTGCGCAAGATCGCCGCCATGAAGGACGACGAGGCCGACCCCGCCGAGGTCACCGCCGCGCAGGCCGCGCTGGTCAACCTGGAGGAGATCGCGGTCGAGGCGGACCGGATGATCACCGCCTTCGACCAGCCGGTCGCCGAGCGGGAGGAGGTCGTCTGGCTGGAGCGGCCCAGTGACTGGGCCACCGCCGCGGACTGGTCGGACAGCGCCAGGCCCGCGTCCCTGCACGTCGCGCCGCTCGAGGTCGGCGAGGAACTCGCCGAGCACCTGTTCGCGGACAAGACCGTGGTGCTCACCTCGGCCACGCTGACCCTCGGCGGCTCGTTCGCGCCGCTCGCCCGGCAGTGGGGCCTCGACGCCTCGGCCATCGGCGCGGAGTGGAACGGCATCGACGTCGGCTCGCCGTTCGCGCACGGCCGCAGCGGCATCCTCTACGTGGCCAGGCACCTGCCCCCGCCGAGCCGGGACGGCCTGCCGCCCGAGTACATGGACGAGCTGTGGGAGCTGATCAAGGCGGCCGGCGGGCGGACCCTCGGGCTGTTCTCGTCGATGCGGGCGGCCAAGGCGGCCGCCGCCGCGATGCGCGAGTCGCTGCCCTACCCGGTGCTCTGCCAGGGCGACGACTCCACCATGCAACTCGTGAAGGAGTTCGCGGCCGACGAGCCGACGTCGCTGTTCGGGACGCTGTCCCTGTGGCAGGGCGTGGACGTGCCCGGGCCGTCGCTGCGGCTCGTGGTCATCGACCGGATCCCGTTCCCCCGGCCCGACGACCCGCTGGCCTCGGCGCGCACCCGGGCGGCGGACGCCCGCGGCGGCTCGGGGTTCATGGAAGTGTCCGCGAACCACGCCGCCCTGCTGCTCGCCCAGGGGGCCGGGCGGCTGCTGCGCTCGATGGACGACCGGGGCGTCGTCGCCATCCTCGACCCCCGGCTCGTCACCAAGCGGTACGGAGAGTACCTGCGGGCCACGCTGCCGCCGTTCTGGCAGACCACCGACCCCGAGGTCGTCCGGGGAGCACTGCGCCGGCTCGCCGGCTCCTAGGCGGACGCGAAGCACGCGCCCGTTCGGCAGTACTGGTCGTGAGCTACGGCAGCTCAAGCGTGTCGAACATGTGCCGCTCCCACAGGTGCATCGACGTCTCCTCCGGATAGGAGCAGACGTCCGGCTGCAGGTCGTAGACCCGGGTGGTCCGGTGCTCGGTGCCGTAGGCCGCCCAGCCGGGTCCGCCGCCGCGCGCGAAGCCGAGCCACTCGCGGCGCATCAGGTCGCCCAGGGCCACGAACGCGGCCGGCGGCTCGGTGCCGGTCAGGTTCAGGGCGCCGCGGTCGCGGTAGTCACCGAAGACGAGCGGGATGTCCAGCGCGTGGCACGCGCCGAACGGCCCGCCCGGCGCCGCCGCGGTCAGCTCGTACAGGTACGTGGTGCCGCCGGACATCGCGTGCGCCTGGGCGAGGTGCAGGGTCGGCATGCGGAACAGCCAGTCGGAGAACGCGACCTCGAACAGGCCGCCCGCGTCGGCCTGCGGGTAGGCCTTGCGGTAGCCGGCCGGGCCGTCGGGGGCGGGGGCGAAGTAGTCGAGCACCGTGCTCGCCTCGTCGTCGGTGATCGTGCCCAGCCGCCCCTGCGCGGCGAGGAACAGCCGGTACTCGTCCCGGTTGTGGCCGGTGAGCAGTTCCACGTCGCGGGCCGCGCCGGACACCAGCGCCCGCCACGGGGCACGGGGCAGCACCTCGCCGTCGACGACCGGGGAGAACGGGGTGTCGGTGATCCGCAGCGCGCCCCACTCCCGGTACTCCCGCAGCCGCGCGGTGACCTCCATCTGGGCCGCGGCCAGCCGCATCGGGTCGGCGCCGCTCAGCGCCTCGTACCCGGCGGGCAGGCCGGCCACGGCGGCGACCGCCGCGGTGACGCTGGCCGCCAGCGCGGGCGAGAAGAACGTGCCGGGCACCGACTGGGCGATGGCCCGCCTGAACAGGCCCTTCGCGGCGGTCATCGCGAGCAGCGCGGCGATCACGCCGGCCCCCGCCGACTCACCGAAGACCGTGACGTTGGCCGGGTCACCGCCGAACCGCTCGATGTTCTCCTGCACCCAGTGCAGCGCCGCGACCGCGTCGAGCAGGCCCCGGTTGTCCGGGGCGCCCGCGATGTGCGCGAAGCCCTCCATGCCCAGCCGGTAGTTGCAGGAGACGAAGACCGCGCCGCCGTCGGCGAACCGCGTCCCGTCGTAGCCGGGACCGCCCGCGCCGAACAGGTACGCACCGCCGTGGATCCAGACCATGACCGGCAGCCGCTGCGCCGCCGGGTCGGGGGTCCACACGTTGACGGTCAGCCACTCACCGGTCGTGTCCGGCAGGGCCTGGGCGGCCGGCCCGCCGGGGAAGGCCGCCTGCGGCGCCTGGGGGCCGAACTCGCCCGCGTCGCGGACGCCGTCCCACCGGCCCGGCCTGACCGGGGCCCGGAACCTGAGCTCACCCACCGGCGGCCGCGCGAACGGGATGCCGCGGAAGACGGCGTGCCCGTGCTCGACCCGCCCCCTGACCCGGCCGGCGCTGGTGGAAACCTCAGGTTCGGCTGGGCCCATGAGGGCGACCTCCCGCTACGACAATGGAGCGTTGGTTTTTTATGACTTTAGGTTAATTGACCGGATCACGCACAACCACCGGGATTCTACGCGGCGCCGACCTTGCCGCGACTGGCCCGGAGCTCAGCGATAATCTGGCCGCTGAAGTCGCCCGGGACCTCCGGGACCTCCGGCGCACCGAACTCTGTCATGACGCTTAGCTTAGGAACGGAAACGTGAAGTCACCACTCACTCTCGACGACCTTCGATTCGCGTCGGAGCTCGTCGCGTTCCCCGGGTCCGCGTCGCTTGAGTTCGACGGCGACTACGACCGGGTGCTGTTCGCCGGCCAGACGTTCGCCGACGCCGGCGCCGGCGGCGCCCGGTTCACCGAGTGCGCGTTCACCGATGGCACCAGCGTCGAGGGCGGGCAACTGCGGCGCTGCCGGTTCACCGACGTGTGGTTCGGGCAGGTGCGGCTGGTCGCCGCCGACCTGGCCGAGTCGTCGCTGACCGACACCTGGTTCAACGGCTGCGTGTTCGCCGGGTTGCAGGCGTTCTCGCTCATCGGGCGGCGGGTGCTGCTGCGCGGCTGCAAGCTCGACTCGGTGAACTTCCGGGACAGCAGGCTGACCGACGTCGTGTTCGAGGACTGCGTGCTGCGCGACGTCGACTTCGGGTCCGCGAAGCTGACCCGGCTGGTGCTCGCCGGGAGCACGCTGTTCAACGTCGACTTCACCAAGGCGACGTGCAAGGACGTCGACCTGCGCGGGGCGCGTCTCGGCTCGGATTCGGTCCCGGGCATCAAGGCGGGCTACGACGCGATGAGCGGCGTCCGGATCGACAACCTGCAGCTCATGACCCTCGCACCCCACCTGGCCCAGTACCTGGGCCTTACGGTCGCCGACTAGAGGGCGCGCATCGCGGCGGCGAAGTGGTCTCCCCGGTCCCGGTAGTCGCGGAAGTGGCCGAAGCTGGGGGCCGCCGGGGACAGCAGGATGACGCCGTCCGGCCGGGCCCAGCCGAAGGCCCGGGTCACCGCCTCGTCAAGGTCGGCGCAGTCGTGAATGCCGGCGAAGCCGGCGTCGCCGGGGGCGGCCGTCGCCGCGAAGGTTTCCGTGATCCGCGGGCCGCTGTCGGGCAGCGTCAGAACGGCCGTCGGTTCCACCCGGCGCGTCACGCCCTGCGCCAGCGGCGCGTAGTCGATCCCCCGGTCCTGGCCGCCGACGATGAGCGCCACCCGGTTCCCGGGGAAGGAGTCGAGCGCGGCCAGCGTCGCCAGGACGTTCGTGGACAGCGAGTCGTCGATGAACGTGACACCGTCCACCGTGCCGACCGGGGTGAGGCGGCTGGGCAGCGGGGTGAAGCCCCGGGCGGCGGCGGCCAGTTCCGCGTCGTCGGCGGCCTGCGCGCGCAGCCGGCCGTCCCCGGCCGCGTCGGCCAGGGCGCGCAGCACGGCGCGGGCGATCGCCGCATTGCGGCGGTTGTGCCGGCCGGGCAGGCCCAGCAGGTCCGGCCAGGTCGCCCGCGGGTCGTCGGCCTCGCCGACCCACTGGACGCGCGGACCTAGCTGACTGGCGCGCTCGCGCAGCAGGTCGCTGTCGCCGTTCGCGATCGTGATGTCCGCGCCGGGCTGGGCGGTCGCGGACAGCTTGTCCGCGTAGTACCGCTCCACGCTGCCGT
>DAHWEX010000610.1 GCA_027326205.1 Actinomycetota bacterium | reverse complement strand
CGCTCCACCGGTTCGCGAAGTCGAGCCGCGCGGCTTCGGGGGCGAGGCGGCAGGCGTCCGGTTCGAGGGCGGCCTCCACGGCGGCGTACAGCGCCTCGTGCCGGCGTTCTTCCAGCTCCACCCGCCGGGAACGGCCGGCCGGCGGGACGATCCGGGCCGACAGCATGATCTCCTCGTGCAGCCGACGGCCGTCCGCGCCGACCAGCACGAGCCGGGCGAACACGGCGACGAGCGGCCCGTTGACCCCGGCGTCCGCGGGCGGGGTGAACTTGAGCGCGGCGACCCGGTTGAGGGCGGCGCGCCCGCCCCAGATCGCCGAGCGGAGCAGCCTTGTCGCCTGCGCGACAAGCGGGTACTCCAGGTGGGCGAGGACGACGTCGTCGCGGCCCTCGGCGACCTTCGCGTCGAACGTGAACGGCCGCAGGTGCCCGTCGAGCGGATCGGCGAGCCCGGTCACGGTCCGCTCCCACCCGGCACGCAGCGCGGGCGGAGCGATCAGGCCGTCCGGCTCGCTGTCACCAGGAAGCGGGGCCAGCGGCGGCTGGCCGGCGAGGGCCAGGGCCGTGTCGACGACACGGCGGACGTTGGCCGGGGCGACGTGCAGCTCGCGGATGCTCGCGTCGAGCTGCTCGTGCAGCCTGCGGACCTGGTCGCGCAGGTCACGCTCGGCGCGCAGCAGGCTGGTGGACGCCTTCGGCGTGACCTGGAGCGGGTCGATGAGCCGCGGCCGGCCGAGCATCCGGGCCTCGACCGCGTGGGCCAGGACGGGGTTGACGCTGCCGAGGTCCTGGCGTTCGGTCGCGACCTTCTGCGCGACCCGGGAGAGGTATTCCAGGTCGCCGGCGTAGGAGCCTTCGGGTTCTTTGTCCCAGCCGGCGCCGACGAAGTGGGAGACCTCGACCTCGTGCGTCTGGCCGTGCCGGTCCACCCGGCCGATCCGCTGTTCGAGCCGGTTGGGGTTGAACGGGATGTCGTAGTGGATCACCCGGTGGCAGTGCCGCTGCAGGTCGATGCCTTCGCTCGCGGCGTCGGTCGCGAGCAGGATGCGCACCGGGTCGCGGTCGATGGCGGCCTGGAAGGCGGCCTTGAGGTGCTCGCGCTTCTTCTCGTCCATGCCGCCGAACAGCAATCCCAGGCGGTCCCCGCCCAGGCCGCGCGCCGTCAGGATGCCGGCCAGCCATTGCTGGGTGGCCTTGTACTCGGTGAAGACGATGACGCGCTCGCCGCAGTCCCAGTCCCCGTCCGGGCGGCAGACGCGGTTGAGTTCGGCGACCAGGGCCTTGGCCTTGGTGTCGGCGGGTTCGGCGTGGCGCTGCGCCCATTCGGCGAGCTGGCGGCGGTAGGCGGCCTCCATGACGGAACCGCCGGATTCGCCCGCGTCATCGAAGATGCCGGGCAGGCCGGCGACACGGCCGAAGACCTCGCGCTCGTCGTCGCTGCCGGGATCGTCGTCGGACGGCTCGGTGTCCCAGCCGAGGACGTCGTCCATCCATTCCAGGTCATCGGCGGTGTTCGGAGTAACCACCAGCCGTTCGGGATGACGATTTTGATCTTCGCTTTCGAGATGGGACTCCAGCGTGAGCGCGAAGGCCGCGGGGGAAGAGAAGAGGCGCTTCTTGAGGATGAGCGTCACCAGGTCGCCGGCCCGGGCCTGGGCCGCGCCGGGCTTGGCGCGGCGGGCGGCGGTGTAGCGCTGGAGCAGGTCGTAGGCCTCGCGCTCGGCGTCGGTGTAGGCGATGTCGACCGCGCTGATCGTGCGGGCGGGGAAGCGCTCGGTGCCGTCGGGGTTCTTGATGTCGGTCTTGAGGCGGCGGATCATGACCTGGTCGAGTACGGCCTTGTCCGGCTCCTGGCCCTTGAAGAAGCGCTGCGGGTCGAGCATCTCAAGCAGCGACTGCCACGACCAGGAGTAGCCGTTGTGCGGGGTCGCGGACAGGAAGAGATGGTGCTGGCTGTGCTCGGTGAGCCGCCTGACCGCCTGCGTCTGCTTGCTCTCGACCGGGTAGCCGGTGGGCTTGGGCGGCTCGGCGGGCGCGCAGTGGTGGACCTCGTCGACGATCAGCAGGTCGAAGAAGCCGGGGAACCTGCTTTCGTTCGTCAGGACCTCATCCAGCATGCGCTGCACTCGTGGCGTTCGCAGCCACTGGAGGCTGATGATCGTTCTCGGGTAGACCGCGAAGGGGTTTGCTTCGAGGCCGTGGGAGCGGCGGAGCTCCCTGAGCTGTGCGGTGTCCACGATCGTGAAGCCGAGGCCGAACTTGGCCTCCATCTCCTCTTGCCACTTGAGCGTGAGCGATGCCGGGCAGACGACGATGACGCGCCGGGCCCGGTGCCGCAGCAGCATCTCTTGCACGACCAGGCCGGCCTCGATCGTCTTGCCGAGGCCCACGTCGTCGGCGATGAGCAGGTTGACCCGCGGCATGGCGAGCGCTCTTGCCACTGGTTCGAGCTGGTACTCCTCGATCATGATGCCGGACCGGAACGGGGCCTGCAGCGTCCGGGTGTCGGCGCTGGCGACGGTGCCCCAGCGGACGGCGTCGAGGAAGGCGCCGAGTTGCTGCGGGTCGTCCCAGTTGCCTTCCGTCACCGCTGGCAGCCGGGTGGCGGGGACGATCTCGCGGCCGGGCTCGATCTCCCAGGCGACAGTCAGCTCGTCGCCGAGGTCGTCGTCGCTGACACTGGTGAGGGTGACGAGAGTACGGCCGGGGATCCGCGTGGCGGCGAGCTCGTCCTGGGTCTGGCGGCTGCTGTTGACGCCGCTGACCACCCACTGCTGGCCCCGGACCCTGACCAGCTGACCTAGTTCCGGCACATCCGGATTCCGTGAGGCCACGCCTGGCGCGTCAGAGACCTCGGCTGGAACAGCCGTCATGACCACCCTCCGAGTTCTGCTCTACGCGCACCGCGCTGGTGTAACACAAGGCTAGCGTCAATCACTTACCGTGCCGATACGGTTACATCACCCGACGAAGCGTACTGAAGTGGAACATTCTTCTCCTGCCGGCCCGCGAAAACTCCATCAGCTGATGGAATCGGGTGCCCCGGACGGTAACGCTTCGGAAACCGACCGCCCCGCAGCGAGCCTCTCGGCTTCGAGGCGCTTTACGACATCGGTGCGCAGTTTGTATAGCCGCGCTGGCGGGATAGCCGCGGCAGGGCGGCCCGGGCACCCGGGCCGCCCTTACAGCGGTACCCGTGCGCCCGGGATATACCAGTCGGGCGGCTTTGTCAGGGGAGCCGGTCGACTCGCTCGATGGTGAT
>DAHWEX010000603.1 GCA_027326205.1 Actinomycetota bacterium | reverse complement strand
AGGCTGAGCGCCGCCAGCGGACTGGAGGGAGAAAAGCTCCTGCCAAAGCGGTCGGGCGCCTACGCCTTGAACGTGCACCGCAACGATGTCGACGTGTGGCGTTTCCGCGGGCTCAGGGACGAAGCGCGGAAGTCTGCCTATCGCGATGACGAACTTACGGTCGCCCTGTACCGTCAGGCGGAGGCGCTCTGGCGCGGCACCCCGCTGCACGGGCTCGATGGCAGCTGGGCGGAATCGGTCAGGGCATCGCTGAACGCGGAACGGCTTGCGGCCGTGGTGCACCGCATACGGGCGGAATTGCAACTGAGGCGGCATGCTGACCTGGTGGGCGAGATCGCGGGGCTGACGCATGAGTTTCCCGATAACCAGAGTCTCCTTGGCCTTTACCTGACCGCACTCTACGGATCGGGCCGCCAGGCCGAGGCATTGCGGGCCTACCGTCAAGCCGATGACCACTGGCGGACGGAGTTCGGCATGAGCCTTGGCTCCGACCTGCACGACCTGCAATTGCTCATGCTGCGCGGCGAGCCCGTACTCGACGCCGCGGCCTCACTGGAAGCCCCGTCCCGCCCCGTGACCAGCATGGCCGATACGGCACCGCCGCCGAGCACCATGCCACGCGACAACCCCGATTTCACCGGCC
The DNA here is from genome assembly GCA_027326205.1 of Actinomycetota bacterium. Taxonomy (GTDB): domain Bacteria; phylum Actinomycetota; class Actinomycetes; order Streptosporangiales; family Streptosporangiaceae; genus Trebonia. The sequence goes on along the minus strand of DAHWEX010000603.1, from coordinate 2,607 downwards.
GCACCACGGAGTTGGAGCGGCTGGCAGGCTGGATGACTCCCGAGCGGGCCCGGACCCCCGTTCCGGTGACAGTCATCAGCGGGCTCCCCGGCATCGGCAAGACAGAACTTGCCGTGCACGCCGCCTGGACCTTCGGTGCTCAAGACAGCGCGCAACTGTTCGTGGAACTGCACACCCCGGACGGGAACCCGGTCGAACCCGTGGCCGCACTGGGCACACTGTTGCAAGAGCTGGGCGTTTCGGATCGCGTGATCCCGGCCAGCGTCGAGGACCGGAGCATGCTGTGGCGATCCCTGCTCGCCGACCGGCAAGCGCTGGTCGTGCTGGACAACGCGGCCGACTCCGCGCAGGTCCGCCCCCTGCTGCCCGGGGGAGTCGGCTGCCGCGTGCTGATCACTACCCGGCGCAAGTCGATCGACCTGCCCGGCATGCGCTGGCTGCCGCTGGAGCCGCTGCCGCCAGCCGATGCGGCCGAACTGTTCGCCCGCACCGCCGGTACCGGCCACCGACACGACGAGGCTGATGTCGCCGCCGTGCTGCGGGTGTGCGGTTACCTGCCACAGGAGATTCATTTCGCCGCAAGCGAGCTTCGGCGTCACCCGGCCTGGAGCGTCGGTGAACTCGCAGCCCGGCTGCGGGAGAGCCGAGACGAGGACCGCAAGGTGGGTGCGGGGCTTGAGCTCGTCTACCGCCATTTAACGGCTGCCCCGCAGCGCTTGCTCCGCCAGCTCACGCTGCACCCAGGGCCCGGGTTCTCCCAGTACGCGGCCACCGCGCTGGCGGAAGGCCAATCGCTCAGCGAAACCCGGCGCAACCTCGAGGTCTTGCTGGATTACGACCTGATCAACGAGACCGCACCGGGGCGCTACGTGTTCCGTGACGTGGTGTGGAAGTACGCCCGACGGCTAGCCGGTGAACGCGACAGCCCGGTGGACATGGACCGCGCCGTGGACCGCCTGCTGGACTACTATCTGCATTTCGCCGAACAGGCGGACCGCCTGATATATCCCTTCCACCGCCGGCTACCAGTCGTCGTCCGCCATATCCCGGCCGCCGCCCCGCTGCTGCGAACCCGCGCCGACTGCCTGGAGCAGATGAAAGCCGAGCGGGCCAGCCTGCTCGCCGTCGCGCATCACGCGGCGGCGCAGGGCAGGAACGAACACGCTGGCCTTCTCGCCCACGTGCTGGCCCGGTTCCTCGACACCTGGGGTTACTGGGCCGAGGCGAGCGAGTTGCACCAGCTGGCGATTAGCGCCTGGCGAGCGGTGCGGAACACGTCGGGCGAGGCCAAGGCCCTGACGGAACTGTCCGTCGTTGCTGGCCGGATGGGACGGCATGGGGATGCCCTCCGGCACGCGAGCGACGCCTTGACCCTCGCCCGGGCGGCGGCGGACCGCCCCGCGGAGGCGGACGCGCTCGACCGAATGGGCATCGTCTTCTGGTGGATGTCGCGTTACCCGGAGGCCCTAGCGCGTTTCGACGCGGCGCTCTCCACCTGGCAAGCGCTGGAAGACGAGAACGGAGAAGCCGACACGCTGATGTACAGCGGGATCGTCGCGTGGCACCTCAGCAACTACCCCGACGCGTTGCGGCGGATAGAACGGGCGCTCGCCCTCTACCGGCAGCTGGGAGACGCTCAGGGCGAGGCCAACGGCCTGAACAACCTCGGCGAGCTCCAGCGCGAGGCCGGCGACAACGACCAGGCCCTCGCCAGCTACCAGCAGGCGCTTGACATGTACAAAGACCTCGGCGACCGCCAGGGCGAGGGCATCGCCGTCAACAACATCGGCAACGCCTGCCGGGACACGGGACGGCACGAGGACGCCCTGGCCTGTTACCGGACCGCGCTCGACATCTTCCGGGACATCGGCGACCTGCGCTGCGAGGCGGACACGCTCAACAACATGGGCATCGCCTACTTGCGCATGGAGCGGCACCGCGACGCCCTCGACCAGCATCACCACGCGCTTGTCCTGGCCCATCAGCTTGCCGAGCGGTACCTCACGGCGGAGTCGCTGAACGGCAGCGGCAGCGCCCGCCTGGCGGCAGGCAGCTACTCGCTGGCCGCCGAGGATTTCCGGACGGCGATCGAGGTCAGCAAGCAGATCGGTGACCGCAGCCAGGAGGCACAAGCGCTTACGGGTCTCGGAGACGCCTTGCTGCACGCCGATGAACGGGACACCGCGCGGGCGTGCTGGTCCAGCGCGCTCACCATCTTCGAAGACATCGGAAAGCCGATCGACGCCGCTACCGTCCGCGACCGGCTGTTGATACACATGGAATGACCTTTTCGTAGAGCTCCCGCAATCGCGCTCTCGCGGGGCTATTCCGCCGGTCCGGACTAAGATCATCGTGGTGACGATCGGGCCGTGCGGTACCAGTACTCGGGCAACACGCTGCGCGATTCCTTCCCCACGGGCGGCTCGGACCAGCTGAACCGCGTCTCGCGCTAGTAGCGCAGGCCCAGGGACTGCGCGGGTGACGGGGTGCGGGCGGCTAGCAGCGGGTCCTGGGCGTGCGCGGCGCGGGCGGACAGGACGAGGGCGGCGGTGACGGCCGCGGCGAGGGCGGAGGCGAGGAGAGCGGCGATCGTGGCCGGCGGCAGGC
>DAHWEX010000128.1 GCA_027326205.1 Actinomycetota bacterium | reverse complement strand
GGCGAGTGCGACAAAAGGAAAGTACGGTCGCAAGCCCGGCCGAGGCGTCAGCCCGCGGCTCGGGATCCGGCATGACCCGGGCCTCCACCCGTCTCATACCGCCTGGTATGAGAACTGGCATATCGTGACGCAGTGACGGTGACCCTGAGCGCTGACCTGCGTGATGCCCTTCTCGACGGCACGCCGTACCGCATCGCGATCCCGGCCCGGTGGAACGGGACGCTGCTGCTTGACCTGGATTTCGTTCCCTCGCCTGGCACGTTTCCCAGTCCGGTCCACGCGTGGCTGCTTAGCCAGGAGTACGCGATCGCGGGGACGGCCCGGGTCACGAATACGGTCAGCGCGTCGGTCTGGGCACACCGGCTGCTTCAGGTGCTCCACGTCGCCCGGAAAGCGCACGGGCGGCCGGCCCGGGTCATTGCCTACGGGCAGTCAGGCGGCGGCGCCACCGCCCGGGCCTTCGCGCAGGAGATGCCGCACAGCATCGACGGCGCGATCGCCATGTCCACCCCCGGCAGTGGTCAGGTTTCCGTGCTGAACCAGGCGCTGGACGCCACCTTTGCCGCCAGGGCGCTCCTCGCGCCGGATGACGACCTGCTCCCGCTCGTGGGCCTTCCGGCCGACCTCGCGCCGGTGGAGGCGGAATGGAGGCGGGTCCTGGCCGCGGCCCAGGGGACCGCCGGAGGGCGGGCCCGTATCGCGCTTTCCGCGACCCTCGCGCAGCTGCCGTGCTGGGGACTGGACACCAGCGCGGCCGGGGCGCCGGACCCGCGTGACATCCCAGCGGTCCAGCAGGGCCTGTTCCTGGAGCTGGACTACCTGGCTGCCGGGCGGCACCGGGCATCGCTGCGCCAGGCGGTCGAGTCGCTGGCGGGCAACGCTTCGTGGAATACCGGGATCGACTACGCCGGGCTCTTCGCAGCGGCCGGAGCGACCGAGCGCGACGTCGTCGCGGCCCTGTACGACCAGGCCGGCCTCGACCTTGCCGTGGACCTGGCCCGGGTCAACGCGGCACAGCGGATAGCGGCCGATCCCGTCGCCGTGGACTACGGCCGCGAGAGCTCGTCCGACGGCAGGCTGGCCAAGCCGCTCCTGGCCATGACCACCACGGGGGACCCGCTCCTGCCGGTGTCCAACGCGCGGCCACTTGAGACCGCCGCCCGGGCCGCTGGCGTCGCCGGCCTGCTGCGCATGCTCTACGTCGAGGCACCCGGCCACTGCGCGTTCACCATGGCCGAGATCGGCGCGGCGCTGGTGACCATGTCCGAGCGGATCGACACCGGGCGCTGGCCGGCCACCAGCCCGCAGGCCATGAACCAGCGCGGGGCCCGCCTCGACGCCGGCCGCACGCGTTTCATCGACTACGACCCGGGCCCCGGTTACCGCCCGTTTTTCGCCTACTCGGAATTTCCCGTGTCCTGAGCCGCGAGCGGTTAGTCAGCCCTGGTTCGTAGGTCATAGCAGCGAGACGACCTGCCTGCGGACGGAGCAAAGCCCATGCGCGTACGACACGCGGGCGATGTCCACTACGGTCCGCGCTACGGTGGTGACTCTAGTCCCGAGGGCCGTGGTCACCTGGGCATCGGGAAGGGCGGCTGCGTGGAAGTAGATGCCGTCCGACTTGCGCCTGCCGCTGCGCCTGCCCGGAGGCCTGGTCAGAACCACCAGGTCGGGCGGTTGCGGGAACAGGTCGAGCCCGTGAATCAGGCCGGCGGATTGATGGCTCGCCACGCTGTCCCGCCCAACCGCGGCGCGTGCGGCTATGACGCGGAGGGCGTGGCCCCGCTGCGGGTTGCTCCGTCCCCACTCGACGGCCGGCCGGGTGGCATACACCGCAGGCCACACCCGAATCAGGTCGCCTGACCTGACCAGCGACCGCAACTGCCCTCGCGTTAGCCCGTCCGCATACCACTCGGCGACATTACGCACCCGCGATTTGCTTAGAGTGTTCAAAGCACTACTGTTGGTCACCTTCTCATGATGGCAAGTCATTCATGATCATGTATGCGAATGGGCGGAACTCTCCGGACTGCTCCGTGGGTGCCTCGCGACTTGCCCGGGCCCCTTCTTTGCTTAACCGGCGCCCATGATCATTTGTCCTTGCGCACGAGCGGCCCATGATCACGTCCGGTATGTGGGAAATGTCGCGCCCGCAGTTAAGCGAAGCCCCCGGGTGCGCAAAGACGATCCCCGATAACAGCAAGAACGACGACTCCACCCGGACTTGACTCCTGATCGCGGGAGTAAACCCCCGGCCGCCGCGAGAGCGCTACCGAGATGCCGTGAGATACCAGTCACAGGAGGCTAGCGGTTCGCTAGGCGGGGGAGGAGGAGGGCGGCGCAGGTAATGCTGGCGATCGTTGCGCCGACCAGGACCAGGACGTCGAGCCACATGGTGGTGGGCGTGCCGATGAGGAGGCCGCGCAGGGCCTCTACCTCGTAGCTCAGCGGGTTGATGCGGGAGATGACCTGGAGCCAGCCCGGCATGATTTTGGCCGGGTAGAGCGCCGAGGAACTGAAGAACAACGGCATCGTGATGGCCTGACCGATGCCCATCAAACGATCGCGGGCGACCACGACGCCGGCGAGCGACATGGACAGGCAGGAGAAGAACGCCGAGCCCACCGCCAGGATCACCAGAGCGAAAATGATCTTCAGCGGGTTAAGGGTGAAGGACACCCCGAGCAGCGCCGCGATGATCAGCACGACCACGCCCTGGACCAGGGACCGGACGCCGGACGCGAATGCCTTGCCGGTGATCAGCGCGGAGCGGGGAGTGGGGGTCACCATGAGCTTGGTGAGCACGCCGGCGTCCCGCTCCCAGATGATCTGAATACCGTAAAAGATCGCTATGAAGAGGGCCGACTGCGCCATGATCCCCGGCGCGAGGTAGGCGAGGTACGGGATTCCCTTGGGCGTGGGGATCGCGTGGACGCGGGTGAACACCTCGCCGTAGATCAGCAGCCACAGGGCCGGCTGAATCGCCCGGGTGTACAGTTCGGTCCGGTCGTGCCGGATCTTGCGCATCTCCACCCAGCACAGCGTGCCGATGCGGTTCAGCAGCCGGAGTGACGCGGCAACGGGGTTGTCAGCCAAGTCGGCGGGCGGTGCGACGGGCGCGGCGTGCGTCACGCATGTCTCCTTCCTCGGGTGATGACGGAGAGTCCTTCAGGGTGTCGCCGGTGTAGTGGCGGAAGACGTCATCGAGCGTCGCGTCCGCGCCCAGTCCCGCCCGCAGCGCAGCGGGGCTGCCGGTGACCCGGATCGTGCCCCGGTGCATCAGCGAGATCCGGTCGCAGTAGGCGTCGGCCTCGTCCATGTAATGGGTGGTCATCAGCACGGTCATCGCGAACTGAGAGCGCAGCCGGGCGATGTACTCCCACACCACCGAGCGCGCGATCGGGTCGAGGCCGACGGTCGGCTCGTCGAGCACCAGCAGCCGGGGCGCGCTGATCAGCGACTGGGCGAGCTCGAGCCGGCGGATCATGCCGCCGGAGTAGGTGCCGGCCAGCCGCCCGGCGGCCTCGGTCAGCCCCATCGCGGAGAGCGCCTCGTCGACCCGCTGCCTGCGCACCCGCCGCGGCACGTCGAAGAGCCGGGCGAACAGTTCCACGTTCTCCACCCCGGTCAGGTTCGCGTCGGCGGACAGCGCCTGCGGCACGTAGCCGATGGCCCGCCGGACGAGCATCGGGCGCGCCGTCGCGTCGATGCCGAACACGCGCACGGACCCCGTCCCCGGCGGCAGCAGCGTGGTGATCATCCTGATCGTGGTGGTCTTGCCCGCGCCGTTCGGCCCGAGCAGCCCGTACATCTCGCCGGGCGCGATCGACAGGTTCACGTGGTCGACGGCCAGGTGCGCGGGGAACTGGTAGCTCAGGTCCACGCACTCCACGGCGGAAACCGCCGTTTCCGCGGGGGCCACCGAGGCGGCGTCGACGGTCACTGCTCCTCCATCTGCGCGGCCAGCCGGGTTAGCGCGGGAATCGCGGCGCTGATCGCCTGCCGGTCGGCGGGGGACAGCCGGGCCAGCGCCCGTCCGGTCAGGTCGCTGCGGATGTCCCGCCACTGCGAGACCCGGGCGGCGCCCGCCTCGGTGACGGTCAGCCGGACCGACCGCCCGTCGCTCGCGAGGCGGCCCCGGGTGAGCAGCCCGTCCTCGGTGAGCTTGCTGACCATGGTGCTGACGCTGTTCGGCGCGAGGTGCAGTTCCGCGGCAGCCTCCGCCACGCCGATCCCCGGCTGCCGGAAGGCGAGGTACAGCAACTCGGACCGGGCGGGCGGCAGCGGCTCCGCGGTCGCCGAGTTCCGCACCGCGCGCCGGGCCACCCGGCGCACCGCTCCTATCGCCGCCATGAGCTGGGCTGCCTCGCTCTTGACTCGCGGGGCGACGGCAGATTGCGAGGTCCGCAAACTTACATCGTTCACAGAGCTAAATATATAGGACGAGCCGGCCGCCCGCCAGGGGGCAGGGCGCTATCCGGCGGCGCCCGCGCTGGACCGGCGTCATCAGGGACCCCGGGGACTCAAACTCTGCAAGTGCCACATGGTCGACATGCGTCACCCCGAGTAATTAGGCATGCGCAAGCAACTTTGGGGTAACGGGACCGAAAATTGTCCGCGGCACCGCGGACGGGGGACGGAAGAAAAGGAGCGCAAGACATGGCGACTACGTCCTCCACCACGTCGAGCAGCCCGCATATCCGCAGCCTGATACCGGCGCGGATCGACCGATTGCCCTGGTCGAGATTTCATACGCGGCTAGTGATGGCGCTTGGCGTAGCGTGGATCCTCGATGGCCTGGAGATCACCATCGCGGCTAACGTCGGGTCGGACCTGACCCTGAGAAGCACCCTCAACATGTCCGCCGGCGCGGTCAGCGACATCGCCTGGTGGTACCTGATCGGCGAGGTGATCGGCGCGCTCTTCTTCGGGCGGCTGTCCGACAAACTGGGCCGGAAGAACCTGTTCATGATCACGCTGGGCGTCTACCTGGTCGGTAGCGGCCTCACCGCGTGCACGCCGAACGGCGGCCACTGGTTCATCATGCTGTACGCCACCCGGATCATCGCCGGCATGGGCATCGGCGGTGAATACGCCGCGATCAACTCCGCCATCGACGAGATGATCCCCGCCAGGTTCCGCGGCCGGGTTGACATCGCGGTCAACGGAACGTACTGGGCCGGCGCGATCCTCGGCACGATCGTCACCCTGTGGGTGCTGAACCACGTAGCGCCGGCCTGGGGCTGGCGGGTCGCCTACTTCGTCGGCCCGGTGCTCGCGCTCTGCATCATCATCGTGCGGAGGAACCTGCCGGAGTCGCCACGCTGGCAGATCATGCACGGCAGGCAGGCAGCGGCCGAGCAGACCATCGCGAACATCGAGGCGCAGGTCTCCTCGACCAAGGGGCCGCTGCCGCCCGTCGACGACAGCAAGGAACTGGAGATCACTCCCGCCAGCCAGATCGGCTACCTCAGCCTGCTGAAGACGCTGTTCCAGATGTACCCGGGACGCTCGGTGCTCGTCGCCGCGCTGATGATCACCCAGTCGTTCCTTTACAACGCGATCTTCTTCACCTCAAGCCTGGTGCTGGAGTACTTCTTCAAGGTTCCCGCCACCCACACCAGTTACTATTTCTTCGCGTTCGCGGCGGGCAACCTCCTCGGCCCGCTCACCATCGGCCGGCTCTTCGACACGATCGGCCGCAAGCCGATGATCGCCGGCACCTACATCACGGCCGGGGTGCTGCTGGTCATTACCGCGTTCCTGTTCAAGAACGGCGATCTCAACGCCACCACCCAGACCATCTGCTGGGCCGTGGTGTTCTTCTTCGCCAGCGCTGGGGCGAGCGCGGGCTACCTCACCGCCAGCGAGGTCTTCCCGCTTGAGGTCAGGGCGCAGTCCATCGCGGTGTTCTTCGCCATCGCCCAGTGCTTCGGCGCGTTCGGCACACACTGGTACGGGCACCTCATCGGCAACGGAACCGACCGGAACAGCCTCTTCGTCGGCTACATCGTCGGTGCCGGGGCCATGATCCTCGGCGGCGTCATCGCGATCTTCTTCGGCGTCGCGGCGGAGGGCAAGGCACTGGAGGACGTGGCCCGCCCCCTGTCCGTCATCGGCAAGCCGTCGGAGGCCATCTTCCGGGTCGGCGCGGAAACCCGTGGCATCGCCCCGCTCGCCCCCGGCGACGGCTCGGCAAGCCTCGGCTCGGGCTCGGGCTCGGGCTTGGTGCCCGATCCCCGGCTCGCCGGCCACGACGACCCGGCGAGGGCGAAGCGCCGGAAACTCCGCCGGGACGACGAGTTCTGACAAGGGCATCCGCAGGCGGCACGGTGCGCGCGGATCTCGCCGCCTGCGGACGCGCCGACTCGC
>DAHWEX010000577.1 GCA_027326205.1 Actinomycetota bacterium | reverse complement strand
CATCCCGGGCCGGCGGCGGGCGCCGGCGGGATTACCCGCGCCCGGCTGGAGACCGGGCACGGCTGACGCGTCGTGCCCGGCTTGCCGGACTTCGCGGTTCACGCCGCTGGGGCCAGGTCAGGCAGGTTCCCGTCGTGGCGCAGACCAGACGATGAGGAAAGCGCAAGACCAGGAGTTCGAAGCGTCCGGCGCAGCACACACGGCACCGAGACCGGGGGACCTGATGACGGACGTACGCCAGAAGCTGCCCACGGTCGAACCGCTTGACGTCCTCGCGTACGTGAGCGCCCTCGCGGTGCTGGCCGGCGACAGCGAGCTGGTCTCGCGGGAGATCACCGCCGAAGCAGAAGCCGCCGGACTGGCCGGAAGCCAGCGGAACGGGGCCACCCGTGCGTCCGCTACCTGGACGGCAAGCGCGAGTTCCTCCGCTACGACCAGGCTCTCCAGGCCGGCTGGCCCATCGCGACAGGTGTCATCGAGGGCGCCTGCAGGCACATCATCGGAGACCGTCTCTCGGTAGGCGGGCCAGATGGGGACTGGACGGCGCAGAGACAGTCCTCACCTTGAGGGCCGTGATCAGCAACCATGGGGCGCCGTGCTCGGCGACCAGCTCGCCGAGCAGGGCCAAGTCCCGTTCAGCGTGGTGCTGGCGCAGGTACACGGTCAGGTCGGCGCCCGGCCGGCTGTCATGCGCCGAGCAGGTCGACGAGGTCGGCTGCCATCGCGGCTCCCTCAAGTCGAACGGTGAACGGGGGCCCGGCTCCCCGCGGCAGGACGCCCGACACATGCCCGGACGCCCCACAACGTGACGGCACATGCCGACCGATCAGGGGCAACGCCGCGAGCCGGAATACGGAGGCGAACGCCGGGTAGCCGACGGTGCGAACGCGGCGGGCAAGGCCCGCGCACCCGGTCACGGAAGGGACAGCCTCATGGCGCTCATCCTGCTCGTTCTCCTGCTCGCCATCATCCTGGGCGGCCTGGGATTCGCCATCCACGTCCTGTGGTGGATCGCCCTCGCGGTCCTCGTGCTCTGGCTGATCGGCTTCCTCGCCCGCGTCGGCGAAGGCACCTCACGCAGCCGCTGGTACCGCTGGTGACCTCCGCCGCCTAGCAGGGGCGCCACCGTGGCCGCCTGGATCGGCACGTCGGGCTGGAGCTACGACCACTGGCACCCCGAGCTTTACCCCCCGGGCCTGCCCGCCCGGGACCGCCTTACCCGGTACGCCGAGGTCTTCCCCACCGCCGAGCTGAACAGCAGCTTCTACCGCTGGCCCGGGCCGGCGGCGTTCGCCAGCTGGCGCCGCCGCCTGCCCGACGGCTTCCGGCTCTCGGTCAAGGCACCCCGCGGCCTGACCCACGCGCGCAAGCTGCACGAACCAGAGACCTGGCTGGACCGCATCGCGGCGGGCTGGCACGAGCTGGACGGCCGCCGGGCCGTACTGCTGGTGCAGCTGGCGCCGGCCCAGGCCCGCGACGACGCCCGGCTGGACTACTTCCTCGCGCGGGTCCCGGGCTGGATCCGCGTCGCGGTGGAGTTCCGGCACCCCAGCTGGCACCGCGAGGAGGTCTTCGCGCTGCTCGCCGCGCACCGCGCGGCCTACTGCGTGATGAGCGGCGCCGGCCTGCCGTGCCTGCTGCGCGCCACCACCGACTTCGTCTACGTCCGGATGCACGGCCCGGACCGCGAGCACCTGTACGCGGGCTCCTACCCCGACACCGACCTGCGCTGGTGGGCCGACCGGATCCGCGAGTGGGACCGGGCCGGACAGGACGTGTACGTGTACTTCAACAACGACGGGGAGGCGAACGCGGTCCGCAACGCGCGGACCCTCCGGGCACTGCTAGAC
>DAHWEX010000573.1 GCA_027326205.1 Actinomycetota bacterium | reverse complement strand
GCCCACGGCGACAACCTCGACCGGATCCTCTCCCTCGCCCGGCGGCGGGGCGTCCCGGTCCGCACCGCGCCGCCGCACCGGGTGAAGCTGCTGGCCGGGAACGGCAAGCAGGACCAGGGCATCCTCGCGGACGTGGTCGCCCCGCAGATGCGCACGATCGGCGAGTTCACCGAGCGCGTGCCCCGGGGCCGGTGCCACGTCCTCGTGCTCGACGGGGTGAGCAACCCGCAGAACGTCGGGATGATCATCCGGACGGCCACGGCCGCGGGCCTCGCGGGCGTGGTGCTCCCCCGGGCGGGGTCGCCGGACATCGACCCGCTCGTCATCAAGGCGTCGGCCGGGGTCGCGTTCCGCGCCCCGGTCATCCGCTGCCGCACCGGCGCGGAGGGCGCCGCGGAACTCAGCCGGGCCGGCTTCCGGGTCTACGGCCTGTCCGGTACGGCGCGGACCTCGGTGTACGCCGCGCAACCGCCCGACCGGGCGGCCTTCGTCCTCGGCAACGAGACCGGGGGCGTCGCCGAGCAGACCGCGGACTGGGTGGATCAGTGGCTGTCCATCCCGATGGCGGGCGGGGTGGAGTCGCTGAACGTCGCCACCGCGGCCGCCGTCGTGTGCTTCGACCTCGTCCGCCGCGCGCAGGCCGCCGCTGACCCGCCCGCCGCGCCCGGTAAACACGGTGCCCCGGGAAAGCCCGGGAACCCGCTTCGGGCGCCGGCCAACCCGCGCCGCTGACGGCGGCGTCCCCCCTATCATGAATCGGGACCAACGCACCAGCGCTAGGGGAAGAGGATCAGTGGCAGAGACGCCGGACAACGACTGGGTCGCCCGGTTCGCCGATGAGGTCATCGAGGCGGCGGATCGCTACCGGCCGGGCAAGCCCATCGTCTGCGCGTCCGGCATCAGCCCGTCCGGGCCGGTCCACCTGGGCAACCTTCGCGAGGTGCTCACGCCGCACCTGGTCGCCGACGAGATCCGCCGCCGGGGCGTTCCCTGCGAGCACATCATCTCCTGGGACGACTTCGACCGGTTCCGGCGAGTGCCCGCGACCGTCGACTCCTCCTGGTCGGTACACGTCGGCAAGCCGCTGAGCAGCGTGCCCGCGCCGCCCGGCAGCGAGCACGCGAACTGGGCCGACCACTTCCGTGCCCCGCTCATCGAGGCGCTCGCGGAACTCGGCGTGGAGTTCCGCGGCATCTCGCAGACGGCCATGTACACCTCGGGCGCCTACACCAGCCAGGTGCTGCTCGCGATGCGCGAACGGCAGCGCATCGACGCGATCCTCGCCGAGTACCGGACCAGGCCGAAGCAGGCCGCGCCCGCCCAGCGGCTCTCGGCGGACGAGGCCGCGATGAGCGCGCTGGCCCTGGAGGGCTCGGGCGCGGCGGACGAGGACGACGGCACCGGGATCGGCGGGTACTACCCGTACAAGCCCTACTGCCAGGTCTGCGACCGGGACCTGACCACGATCACCGGGTACGACGACGCGACGACCGCGCTGACCTACACCTGCGCCTGCGGGCACTCGGCCACGGTCAAGCTGAGCGAGTACCACCACGGCAAGCTCGTCTGGAAGGTCGACTGGCCGATGCGCTGGGCGTACGAGGGCGTGGCCTTCGAGCCGTCCGGCGTCGACCACTCATCCCCCGGCTCCTCCTTCGTCGTCGGCGGCCGGCTGGTCGACGCCGTCTTCGGCGGAACTCAGCCGATCGGGCCGATGTACGCGTTCGTCGGCCTGCAGGGCATGGCCAAGATGAGCAGTTCCAAGGGCGGCGTGCCGACCCCGTCGCAGGCGCTGGGGATCATGGAGGCGCCGCTGCTGCGCTGGCTCTACAGCCGCAAGAAGCCGGCCCAGTCGATCACGGTGTCGTTCGGCCAGGAACTGCAGCGGATGTACGACGAGTGGGACGCGCTCACCAGCCGGGTCAGCGCCGGCGCGGCCGCGCCGGCCGAGCTCGCCGCGTACGGCCGCGCGACCTTCACGGTCTCCGCCGGCCGGCTGCCCGAGACCCCGGTGCGGCTGCCGTTCGGCACGCTGGCCTCGGTCTACGACGTGACGACCGGGCAGCCGGAGCAGTTGCTGCGGGTGCTGCGGGACGTGGCCCCCGAGGCGGACATCCCCTCGCTCGACGTGCTGCGGCCGCGCCTGGACCGGGCCGCCCGCTGGGTCACCACCGAACTGCCGGCGGAGTCGCGCACCCAGGTGCGGAGCGTCCCCGACGTCGCGGCCCTCGCGGGACTCGACGACACCCAGCGCGCCGCGATCCGACTGCTGCTCGACGGCCTCGACGCCGCCTGGTCCCTGAACGGGCTGACCACGCTGGTCTACGGGGTGCCGAAGAAACTGCTCGGGCTGCCCATGGACGTCAAGCCGACGCCGGAACTGCGCGCGGCCCAGCGGTCGTTCTTCGTGCTGCTTTACGAGCTGCTGGTCGGCCGGGACACCGGCCCCCGGCTGCCCACCCTGCTGCTGGCGATCGGCGCGGACAGGGTCCGCGAGCTCCTCACGCCCCCAGGGCAGTGAGCAGCGGGAAACGCGGGGAGCAGCGCGACGGCCCGTTCGGAATGAGATTTTATTAATCATTCCGAACGGACCTGCCGTTCACCTCAGGAGAGCGTGCCCGCCTCCGCCCGGCCGGCACCGCCCCGCCAGCTCGCTTCCGCCGCTCGTCAGCGGGTTATCTTGGAAACTTTGCACGTAGTGCGGAATTACCGCGCTGGGCGCGCAGCCGCAAGCACGGCGATTCCGGCAAGCCGGGCATACAGGATGCCCCGCACCGGCACCCTGTCTCCATGATCGCCCAATGCCGTTGCGTTGAGGACACGGATCCCGGCCGGCCGCCCGGCAAGATCATCTATTCGAAATCCATGGCGTTATGGCCCCTATGGGGGCGGAAACGCCATGGATTTATTCGATCTTGATGCTCATAACGGGCAAGCTGGACGCACGGCCGCGGCTAACTCAACCGCATTGCATGATCGCCGACAAGCTCTCCGAGCAAGCCGGGCATACAGCACGTCCCCGAACCGCGACCGGGACGCTTAACTGAACGGCATTGTTCCGAACGGACTGTTGTTTCACTAGTGATGCCAATTCCCGCGGTGCGCATTATTTCGGATTCCGCGCTGCGCGGTGGCCCTTAACGGCAGAAACGCACGGGGCGGGCGTCACGGCGCCGCTCGGGCCGGCGGGAGGAACTGCGTGCCGTGAGGCGGCTAGCGTGAGCGCCGCCGCGGCAAAGCGGCCGCCCGCCGCCGCCGTGCCGTGCCGTGCATAAGTCACAAAGGGTTCGGATGATATCCTCGGAAGATGCGCTCGGATGGCGGCTGGTCTAGTGGGACTGATGACTTGCGAGATCCTTTCGGGGTTAAGGAATTGCGGATCCGCCAGCCCGCGAGACTGCTACCGGGGCGCGCGCGTTACGACATCTTCGACTCGGCCAAGAAACTGCTCGCCGTCGCCACCGAGACCGAGCCCCGGTCGACGCTGCAGGCCGTGGCCGCCCTGGTCCCGCGGACGCGGGTGCTGCACGTGCGGTCCCCGGCGGACGAGCCGATGCTCACGCTCGTCAAGCGGGACGCGGAGTGGCTCACCGACGTCAAGGACTCCGGCGGCCAGCTCATCGGGCGCATCCAGACCGGCGAGACGCGCCGCCACTACGCGCTGCTCGACGAGGCCGACCAGCTACTCGGGCAGGCGGTCGGCGACCTGGCGGTCAAGCAGTTCACGATCACCGGGCCCGAAGGCGAGCGGTTCGCCCGGCTGCGCAAGACCTGGGCAGGGCTCGGCAAGGAACTGCTGACGTCGTCCGACCACTACACGATCACGTTCACCGGCCCGATGCCGCCGCGCGTCCGGACGCTGGTCGCCATGGTCCCGATCGTGCTCGACATGGCCCGGCACGGCCCGTACTAGGCTCCCGGACCGCAATCCAGACCGGTCATCCACTTGTCAGTCCCCACCCGCCCGGGGGCCACACCAGCCTACGGTTTAGGTCCGACAAACGATCTTCGAAAACGGGGCCGGGCTGCTGTTTTCCGTGTCGTGTGCCGCTTTCAGCGTAGGCGGCTTCCGTCGTAAGCGGAAGCCGGGGGCGGAAGCCGCGGTAGGCGGCACGGCAGCCCGCCGTGCGGTTATCCCCCGCAGGCGCGACGCGGGGCGCTAGGACGGGGCCGGGCCGGCCGTTGTTGCGCCCGACGCCGCGGCGGAGGAGGTCGGGGCGGCGGTCGCGGGGGCGGCGGCTGACGCCGGCGCCGTCGCGGTCGGCGTTCCCTGCGCCGTTCCCGCCTGGGTTGGCGTCGCGGGCGCGGTGGACGTGGCGGTCGCGGTGGACGTCGCGGTCGCGCTGGACGTCGCGGTCGCGCTGGACGTCGCGGTCGCGCTGGACGTGGCGGTCGCGCTGGACGTGGCGGACGCGCTGGACGTCGGCGTGGCGCTGGGCGACGTCGGCGTGGCGCTGGGCGACGTCGGCGGGGTGTGCCTCGACGTCGCCGTTGCCGTCGCGGCGGCGCTCGTCGTCGCGGCCGGGGCACTCGTCGCGGCGGGCCGCGTCGCGGGGACGGACGCCGGGGAGGCCGGCTGCGTCACCGTCGGGGTCGGCCTTGCCGACGACGCGGCGGTCGTCGCGGACGTCGCCGGCGCCGTCCCCGTGTGGCCGGCCAGCGACTCGGTCGAGTTCACCGTGGGCGACTGATGCGAGTGCGAGGTCAGCAGGACCGCCAGCAGCGCGACGACGGCGGCGACAGCGACGGCGACCGCCGTGAGCGGCCAGCGCCAGCGGCGCAGCGGCGGTGGGCGCCGGACGGGGGGCCGTCCGCCCGGACCGTCGGGCAGGCCGAGACCGCCGGGCAGGCCGAGACCGCCGGAGGTGAACGTCCCGGAGACGGGAACGCGGGCCGCCGCGGGCAGCCAGCCGCGCTCTTGCGCCGTGGCGGCAACCGGCGCGGGGGGCGGCGGCGCGGCCGGGCGGAAACCGGACGAGACGGGGGCCTGCTCCGTCGAGGCGTACCCGGGGACCCCGAGCACGGGCGGCGGCGGCGCCGGGGGCTGCCATGCCGAGGGCAGCCGCGGCACCGGGGTTCGCCACGGCGCCGGGGTTTGCCGCGGCCCTGGGGGCTGCCCCGGGACCTGCCCCGGGGCCTGCGGCAGCGGGGTATGCCGGGGCGGGGTGTAGCGGGCAATCGTCTGGGTGACCGACGGCGGCAGCCACTCCTCGCTGAGCACGCCCACGTCGTCGCCGAGCAGTGCCAGGACCTCGACCGGCGTGGGGCGGTTGGCGGGGTTCTTCTCCAGGCACTGCCCGACGAGCGGGCTGAGCCGGGCGGGAACCGCCGCGAGGTCCGGCACCTCGTTCACCACCCGGTAGAGCAGCGCCGGGGTCGGGCCGCCGCCGAACGGGTTGTCTCCCGTCGCCGCGTACGCCAGCACGGCGCCGAGGCTGAAGATGTCCGTCGGCGGCCCTACTTCCCGCTGCCCCCTGGCCTGCTCCGGCGACATGAACCCGGGCGAGCCCATTACCATCCCGGTCGCGGTCAGCATGGACCGCTCGACCGCCAGGGAGATCCCGAAGTCGATCACCCGGGGGCCGTCGGTGGCGAGCAGCACGTTGGACGGCTTGAGGTCGCGGTGCACGAGGCCGGCCCGGTGGATGGCGGCGAGGGCCTCGGCGAGCCCGCCGGCCAGGGCGAGCACGGACGAGACGGGCAGCGGGCCGCTTTCTTCGACCGCGTCGGTGAGCGACGGCCCGGCGACGTAGACGGTGGCCATCCAGGGGAGTTCGGCGTCGGGGTCGGCGTCGACGACCGCAGCGGTGTAGATGCCGCTGACGTGCCGCGCGGCGGTGATCTCGCTGGCGAACCGGACGCGGAAGCCGCGCTCTTCGGCCAGTTCCGGACGGATCAGCTTGATCGCGACGAGCCTGCCACCGGGTGACTTCGCGAGGTAAACCTGGCCCATGCCGCCGACGCCGAGACGGCCGAGCAGCCGGTACGGCCCGACGGACGCCGGGTCTTCCTCCCGTAGCTCCTTGATCATCGGTTTTCCCGGGGACCCGGGGAAACCGAGAAAACAACGCCGCCCACGCCCGCTCCCCCCGCCGAAAGCATGAATACGGCTATTAGCGTAAACCGGAGCGAGTTGCGTGGCTAGAGAGCGATAATTCCCTTTCGAGCGATTTATCATTTTCATCCGCACACTACGGGCGGCTAATAGCAGCAACATAGAAGCGGTACAGAGTTAGACGTCAGAACTGGCAGCACAGTGGCCTCACGACTCCCTGGGGAGCCATGAGGCCACTGTGGTAAAACACGTACCGTTCGGATTGATTATTTTTGTTTTTATTGGCTTAGGTCACCGCGTTAAGTCACAGTGGTTAAGTCACAGTGGTTAAGTCACAGTGGTTAAGTTGCGGCGTTCAGGTCACGGCGTTGGGTCACCGTGTTAGGCGACCGTGGAGGCGGACGGGGTGTCCAGCGGGATCGGCTGGAACATTTCCGGCTCTTCGGCGGGGGTCAGGGCCGTGCCACGGTAAAGCCAGTCGATGAACGAGTAGTCGTGCGGGTCGCGGGCGCGGAGGATCGCGTTGCGGCGCTCGCGCCGCTCGCCGTCCAGGTGCCACAGCGCGCCCCAGGCCCGGGACGTCTCGACCACGCGGCGGCAGTGCTCCGGGCGGACGGCCTGGTAGGCGGCCAGTGCGCCCTCCCAGTCGGGCTCGGTCCCGGCCGCGCTGCCCGTGCGGTCACCGCCGGCGGCCAGGTGCTCGGCGAGCACGTAACCGTCCTCGATCGCCATGATCGCGCCCTGGGCGATGTACTGCAGCGGCGGGTGGGCGGCGTCGCCGAGCAGCGCGATCCGGCCGTAGACCCAGGTCATGACCGGGTCACGGTCGAACATGCGCCACCAGCGGTCCCGCCACATCAGCGGCAGGCCGTTGCGAACGTTCGCCGTCATCCCGGTGTACGCGGCATCGAGCTCGTCCGGGGTGCCCCAGTCCGCCTCGCCCGCCTTGGCCCGCGGCGACTCGAAGACGGCGACCTGGTTGAACATGTCGCCGCCGCGCAGCGGGTACTGCACGAAGTGGCAGCGCGGGCCGACGTAGACGACCACGTCGCGCTCCGAGACGTTGTGCTCGCGGACGCATCCGATGGGCACCGCGCCCCGGTAGGCGACGTAGGCGGAGTTGACCGGCTCGTCGCCGACCAACTGCCGCCGGGCGGCCGAGTGCAGGCCGTCGGCGGCGACGACCAGCCGCGCCGCGCACCCGCTGCCGTCGGCGAGCGAGACGCGCGCCCCGTCCGCGCCCGTGTTCTGCCCGGCGGAAACCGTCTGGTATTCCGTCACGTCCTGGCCGGTGCGCAGGTCCACGCCGGCCTGCCGGCAGGCCCGCAGGAACAGGCCGTGCAGGTCCGAGCGGTGGATCACCAGGTACGGCGTGCCGTAGCGCCGCTCGGCGTCCTTCAGGTCGAGGCTGGTCAGCACGCTGCCGTCGACGGCGTCCTTCATGACCATGCGGTCCGGCAGCACGCCGAGTTCCCTGGCCTCGTCCAGCAGCCCGTAGCGGTGCAGGATGCGGGTGCAGTTGGGGGCGAGCTGGATGCCCGCGCCGACCTCGCCGAACTCCGGCGCGCGCTCGAGCACCCGCACCCGCAGGCCCTTGCGAGCCAGCGCGAACGCGGCGGACAGGCCGCCGATCCCGCCGCCGACGACGATCACGTCGGGCTGCCCCTGCGCGGGAGCGGTCACGGCGTGCCTTCCGTCATGGTCCGGTGGAGCCTGAGCGCCTCGAAGACCGGGGCGTCGCTGAAGCGGAACAGGTCAAGGGCGCCGCTGTCCGAGTCGGTGGCGCCGGCCTCGGACTTCGCGGAGAACGGCTGCCAGGACGGGACGACGAACAGGTCGCCGCGGCCGACCGACCAGGTCTTGTCCCCCACGGTGACGCGCCCGGCCCCGTCGAAGACCGCGAAGACGCTCGACCCGGTCTCCCGGACCGGGCGCGTCTCGGCGTTCCGCGCGACCCGGTGGAACTCCACCCGGATCGTCGGCAGCACGTCCCGCCCCGTCGCCGGGTCGGTGCAGCGGACGGCGGCGTGGCCCGGCTCGACCGTGCCGCCGTGCCCCTCCCGCTCGAGCGCGAGCTGGTCGGCGAGCGCCCGGTCGGTCTGCTCCCAGCGGTAGGCGAGCAGCGGGCTGCCCGGCGTGTCGGGCCTGGCCGTCTTGGCGACCGGGACGAGGCCCGGGTGGCCCCACAGGCGCTCGGAGCGCGAGCGGTCCGGCGTCGCGTGCTCCGCCTCGCTGACCTCGTCGCGGCCGGCCTCGAAGAACTGCGCCTCGGTGAGGTACTGCAGCGGGATGTCCAGGCCATCGATCCAGGCCATGGGCGCCTTGGACGCGTTGTGGTGCGCGTGCCAGTTCCAGCCGGCCTGCGGCAGGAAGTCGCCGCGGCGCATCGCCACCGGGTCACCGCCGACGACCGTCCACACGCCCTCGCCCTCGAGCACGAAGCGGAACGCGTGCTGGGTGTGCCGGTGCTCGGGGGCGTTCTCCCCCGGCAGCAGGTACTGGATCGCCGCCCACAGCGTCGGCGTGGCGAACGGACGGCCGTTCAGGCCGGGGTTGGCCAGGGCGATCGCGCGGCGCTCGCCGCCCCGCCCGACCGGAACGAGTTCGCCGGCCCGCGCCGCGAGCGCGCGCAGGCTGTCCCAGCGCCAGCGGTACGGCAGCGCCTTGGACCGCGGGTGCGGCGGCATCAGGTCGCCGATCTCCGTCCACAGCGGGATCAGCAGTTCCCGCTCGAAGCCGCGGTAGAGGTCTTCCAGCGCCGGGCTCACCGCCGGCTGGTTCTCCGCTTCCACCGCCTTCAGGTGGACGGGCGATGGGCGCTCAAGCGAGGTCGTCATGCCTCTAAGCGTGGCTGCGTGCTGCGCCGCCTAACAAAAGATTCTGTCAGTCAGAACTTGGCCGGGGCCCGCCGCCGGTCAAGTTCTGACTGGCGCCAGGTCCCGGCTCGCAAAGCGGGCCGGCCTAGCCCGCGGCGAGTCGGCGCCGGGTGCCCCGGGGCCGGCGGGCGGCGCGCGGAGTGCGGGACCGTCACGCGCAGCACCGGACCGTTCGGCTGAAGGAGAACGGCCTGCCAGTTCGGCGGGGCCTCAGCCGACGGCGTTCTTGGGGCGGAACGCGGCGAACGGGTTGGTCACCACCAGTTCGCTGGCCGCGAAGCGGTAGACCGTCGCCGGGCGGCCGCCGGTTGACGCGGGACGGGAGATGTCGTTCGTGGGCTCGATGACGCCCCGCCTGGTCAGGATCCGCTGCAGGTTGGTCGCGGACACCGGGTGACCGAGCGCCGCCGCGTAGGTGTCGCGCAACTGGGAGATCGTGAACGCCGCCGGGGCCAGGGCGAAGCCGATGTTGGTGTAGGAGAGCTTGGCCCGCAGCCGGTCCCTGGCCGAACCGATGATCGAGCCGTGGTCGAAGGCCGTTTCCGGCAGGTCGTCCACCGGATGCCAGGCGGTGTCGCCGGGAAGCTTCGGCCGGGCGTCCGGGGTGACGAGCGCGAGGTAGGCCGTGGCCAGGACGCGCCCGCGCGGGTCCCGGACCGGGTCGGAGCGGGTCTCAAGCTGCTCCAGGTGGGCGATCTCCGGAATGTCGACCTGGCCGGCCAGGTGCCGGCTCGCCGACGCGCCCAGGCGCTCGCGGTCGGCGAGGAAGCCGCCCGGCAGTGCCCAGCGGCCCGCGAACGGCACCGCCGCACGCTGCCAGAGCAGCACGGTCAGCCGCTTGTCCCGCACCTGGAACACGACCCCGAGCGCCTCATGGCGGAAACAGTCGGCAGCCACACGCCCATCGTAGGGGCAGCGGCCGCGTTCGCGTGACGGCCTCGATGCCGCTTCCCGCAGTTTTCGTCTCCGGGTTGTAAACCAATTGTTTTCAACTTAGAGTCAGAAACATGACAGACATGCAGGCGAAGACGCCGGTTAACCAGGCCGACGCCGAATGGGCGGCTCGCGTGCGGCGGCTGGCCACCGAGCGCGGCGCGGTGGTCCTCGCCCACAACTACCAGCGGCCCGAGATCCAGGAGGTCGCCGACCACGTCGGCGACTCGTTGGCCCTGGCCCGGCTGGCGGCGTCGAGTTCCGCGCCGGTGATCGTGCTGTGCGGGGTGTACTTCATGGCCGAGACGGCGAAGATCCTCGCCCCGGACCGGACCGTGCTGATCCCGGACGCGGGCGCGGGCTGTTCGCTCGCCGACAGCATCACGGCCGGGCAGTTGCTTGAGTGGAAGGCCGCGCACCCGGGGGCGGCGGTGGTCGCGTACGTGAACACCTCGGCCGCGGTGAAGGCGCTGGCCGACGTGTGCTGCACGTCCGCGAACGCGGCCGAGGTCGTCTCGTCCATCCCGGCTTCCCGTGAGGTGCTGTTCCTGCCCGACCAGTTCCTCGGGGCGCACGTGCGCCGGGTCACCGGGCGGTCCAACCTGCGCGTCTGGGCCGGCGAGTGCCACGTGCACGCGGGGATCTCGCCGACGGGCCTGCGCGAGATGGCGGCGGCGCGGCCCGCCGCGGAGATCTACGTGCACCCGGAGTGCGGGTGCGGGACCTCGGCGCTGTGGCAGGCGGGGACCGGGGACCTGCCGGCCGCGCGCACCCGGGTCCTGTCCACCGGCGGGATGCTCGCGGCGGCGCGGTCCACGACGGCCGCCGAGGTGCTCGTCGCGACCGAGACCGGGATG
>DAHWEX010000548.1 GCA_027326205.1 Actinomycetota bacterium | reverse complement strand
CGCAGGCGCAGCACGTCGCCTGGCCGCCACCGGCGGCGGAAACTGAGGTAGCGACCGGGTGAAACAACGACCCGTTCGGTGGAATCGTTAAGCTCAGCCAGCAGCGGGCCCGCGGCGGCGCTCCACGCGGGGATCCGGAGGGCCAGTTCCCTTTCTGCCGCGGGCGCGCCGGTCACCCGGACCGTGACCTGGCCGTCCCACGGGTAGTCGGTGGTCACCTCGACCGTGAGGCCGGCGCCGGCGACCGTCGCGGTGGCGTACTGGTGGATGCTGAGGGTGGCGTCCTTCTCCGTTGCCAGGTAGTGGTGGAGGGAGGCGAGCAGGCGCATGATGTTCGGGGGGCAGCAGGCGGTCTTGAACCACTCGCGGCGGCGGCCCGGGTCATCCCGCTCGTAGTGGTCTTCGCGGCGCTGCAGCGGGTTGACGTAGAAGAACCGGTCGCCTCCGGTGCTGACCGCCGCCGCGAAGCCGTTGTACAGGATGCGCTCCATGTGGTCGGCGTACTCGGCCTTGCCGGTGGCGAGCAGGAGGCGCCAGCTCCACTGGAAGCTCGCGATCGCGGCGCAGGTCTCGTTGTAGGCGCGGTCCGGTGGCAGTTCGAAGCGGTCGCCGAACGCCTCGTCGTTGTGCCGGGAGCCGATGCCGCCGGTCAGCGCGGTCTTGGCGGCGAGCATGTCGGCCCAGCGGGTCTCGCTGGTGGCCAGCAGCCGCTCGTCGCTGGTCTCGGTGGCCACGTCGGTCACGCCCGCGTCCAGGTAGAGCGCGCGCACGGCGTGGCCGGTCACGGTGGCGGCCTCCCGGACCGGCTGGTGATCTTGCAGGTAGCGCAGCCCGTAGCCGGAGTCGCCGACGAGGCCGCGGCCCCGCTGCCCGACAAACTGGGCCGCCAGGTCACGGTAGGCGGCGGTCCCGGTCGCGCGGTAGAGCTCGACCAGGGCCGTCTCGACGAGGGGGTGGCCGTCCAGGCCCTTGCGCTGGCCGGCGAACTCCTTGACGAGGTGGTCGGCCAGCCGGGTGGCGATGTCCATCGCCCGCTGGCCGGCCTCGGCGCCGCTCCTGCCGAGCGCGACGGCGGCCTGGAAGAGGTGGCCGGCGCAGTACATCTCGTGGCTGGCGGGGAGGTTCGCGTACCGCGGGTCGCCGCTCGCCTGGATGTAGGAGTTCAGGTAGCCGTCCGGAAGCTGGACCCGCGCGAGCAGATCGATGGCGCCGCGCGCGAAGTCCGCCAGGTCCTGGCCGGGCGAGGAGCCGAGTTCCCAGCCGATGGCCTCCAGCGTCTTGTAGATGTCGGAGTCCATGAAGACCGGGCCGTGGTAGCCGAGCCCGGCGGCCGGGGTGACGCCACGGGCGGCCGGCGCGCGCCGTTCGCCCGGGTCCGCGGGGCCGGCGGCGCGCACGGCCAGGCGCAGGTTGTCCAGGTTGCCCGCCGCGACGAGCTGGCGCAGGGCCAGCGGCATGCTGACGGCGGCGTTGCGGCGCTGCCAGCGGTGCAGCAGTCCGCCGCTGAGGCGGGCACCGGGGGCGGGGAGCGGCTGCTGTGCGGCGATCGCCGACTGGGTGGGGAGGACCGGGCCCCCGGCTGAGCGGGGCGTGGCCTGGGTGGGCGCGAGGTTTTCTGGGGTGCGCAGGGTACTGCCCTCCCGGCAAGGAATAGGTTTTCCCGCGATTGCTCCGTACGCTAAAGTCTCCGGTCAGGTACGTCAACAGCCCGGTTTGCGCCGGGCGGAGCCCGGGCCGGGGCTTAGGCGTGCTGTGCTGGCGTTTCGTGGGGTTTTTCTGGGTTTTTTTGGGGTGGGAGGTCGCTACGGCCAGCGAGGGGACGACAGCGCCGTCGGGGGACGCCGAAGTGAGCCGGGAACGGCGCCCGCGGCGCGCCACGATCAGGGACGTGGCCGAGTCGGCGGGGGTCTCCATCGGCACCGCGTCCAAGGCGCTCAACGGGCACGGCAAGCTGCGGGCCGAGACGATCGAGCGGGTGCTGCGCGCGGCGCAACTGCTCGGCTTCGCGCCGAACACGCTCGCGCAGGCACTGCTCGCGGGGCGCTCGTTCACGGTGGGGCTGATCACCACGGACAGCTTCGGTCGGTTCAGCATCCCGGTCATGCTCGGGGCGGAGGACGCCCTGGGCACCGGGCAGGTGTCGGTGTTCATGTGCGACACGCGCGACGACCCGGAACGCGAGCGGCGGTACGTCGAGATGCTCTGGGCCCGCCGGGTGGACGGGCTGATCGTCACCGGGCGGCGCATCGAGCCCCGGCCGCCGGTGCAGGCACTGCCGGGCATCCCCGTCGTGTACGCGATGACCCAGCCGCTGGCCGGGCCGCCGGGCGGCGACCCGGAACGCGGTTACCCGGAACGGGGCGGACCGGGGGCGGGCGGCTTCCCGGCGGGCGGCGGGCCGGGCGGCGGCGACAGCGGCCTGGATGACGGCGGCGGGGCGGGCGGCGGCGGGAGCGCCGGGGCGGTGCTGCCCGATGACGAGGGCGGCGGCTACGCGGCGGCCGCGCACCTGATCGCGATCGGGCG
>DAHWEX010000533.1 GCA_027326205.1 Actinomycetota bacterium | reverse complement strand
CGCGGCGGGTATCTTGGCGATCTGCTGGGTGGTGTTGTAGGTGACGGCGGTGGCGACGCCGTTGCCGTTGACGGTGACGGTGACCGGGTTGGCCAAGCCGAAGTTCTGGCACTTGAGGTTGGTGAACGAGGCCGACAGCCGGGCGCCCATGAAGGTGGCCAGGGTGTTGCCGGTCGCGGGGACCGGCGAGGCGAAGTTCAGTTCCTTGGCCATGTCGCCCTGGAGCTTGGCGGGCTGGATGTTGACCATGTCCTGGCAGTAGGACGCCGCGTTCTGCGTCGTGAAGGCGGCCAGGCTGCCGCCGTTCGCCTGGCTTTGGAGCGCCGCGATCTGGCTGTTGACCGATGCGATCTGGTTGCTGACCGATGCGAGCTCCGCGCTGACCGGTGCGATCTGGGCCGCCTGGCTGGCGGCGGACAGCCCGCGGCCCTGGATGATCGTGACCTGGTTCAGGAGCGTCGCGTTCCGGCCGCTGAGCGCCGTGAGCTGGCCCTGGAGTGCGGCGATCCGGTTGCTGGCCACGTCAGCGGCCAGGGCCGGTGTCGCGCTCGCGCCCGTGGGGGCCACGAGCGGGGTCTGGTCGCTCAGCATCCGGTAGGTGTTGGTCTTGCCGACGCTGAACTGGCCGGCTACCAGCAGTTGCGGGTCGTTGACCGGGAGCAGCGCGATGGTGCCCTGCTGGTTCTGGCGGGCGCTGAGCACGTTGAGCGCCTGGGAGCCGTCCGTGCCCTTGGGGCTGGTGGAATCGGTTGCCATGAACGGGGTGCAGCCGAGTGCCGAGTCGATGAAGTGGCCGAGCAGGGCGTTGTCGCTGCCGTTGGAAAGCGTGGTCGCGCCGGCCAGGGCGGTCGCGTTCGCGGCGGTGTTCTGCGCAGTCTGCCCGTTGCCGTTGATCAGGTAGGAGCTCAGGACGTTGTCGCTCTGGTCCTGGTCGATCAGCGAGAAGCTTTCCGTCGACTCGCACGCCTGCCCGTTGGTGTCGGTGCCGAGCGCCGGGACCGTCAGCGTGCCGGCGGCGATCTGGGCGTTCGCGTCGGCGTAGAACGCCGCGGCGTTGCAGGCCGAGGTCTGGGCGATGACCGAGTTGCCGAACGCGTCGATGCAGTTGCCCTGGGTCGCTCCGGCGCCCTCCAGGACCAGGTTGTTGCCGTTGAAGCCGACGTCGATGATGACCTGCGAGCCCGCCGCGATGGCCGGCGGCGCCGGCGTCACCGCCGGCGTGGTGCCCTGGGTGATCACCAGCGGGTCGTAGATCTGGACCTGGCCGCCGGGGGAGAGGATCGTCGCCTCGACGAAGGCGCCCTCGGTGCCCGCGTTCGCCATGGAGCACCCGTCGCCGAGTTGCCACGGCGTGGCCAGCCCCTGCGCGGTCAGCGGACTGGCCGGCACGGTCAGCGTGCAGTTCATCGTATTCGCCGCCTGCGCGGCCGACTGGTTGAGGTTGATGGCGTTGCCGGCCGGGTCGACCGGGGCCGTCAGTGCCAGGTCGGCGGTGCCCGCCTCGGGGTTGACCGCCGCAGTGGTCGCGGTCGGGCACGGCGCCGTCGACGTCGTGGCCGTGGCCGCCGCTGTGGGTGCCGTCGACGTCGTGGCCGCCGCGGTGGGTGCCGTCGCGGCGGTTGCCGCTGTGGTCGGAGCGGCCGTGGCCGAGGTGGTTGCCGCCGCGGTGGGTGTCGTCGTGGCCGCTGCCGTCGTCGTGGCGGTTGCGGCCGTGGTCGGCGTTAGGGTGCCTGTCCCCGTCGTGGCCGTCGCCGCCGGTGCCGCGTACGCAGCGGACGAGGCGCAGTTAAGCGCCGAGTCGCGCACGCTCGTTCTGAAGCTGCTGGTGATGGCGACAGCGGCACCCACCGCTACCGCAAGCGCCACCGGGATGGCGACGGTAGCCATGATGCGCGTTTGCCGGCTTCTTCCCTGCCTGCGGCGCCGCGCGGACTGATGCCTGGTCGGCATGCAATCCACCTCCATGTCATAGGGATCTCTGTCTCTGTGCTCTCGACTCGACACGCTAGACCTAGACGAGACTGCATAAATGCCGTACAGAGGTGGTTACGAAAGCCGTAAGTATTGAGTATCTTTTACGGGCCGTTTCGTGTAGTCGGCGGAAATTTCTTACCGGAAAGTAACGTCGCAGGAGAACGCCGGGTCACACTCGGCTGCCGTAACACTCTAGCAATAATTTCGTTATTTTTAGTCGCATAACGTAACGATAAAGCCGAAAATTTGAGTGTCGCGCGGAAGGGCCCAGCCTGCGCTTCTCCGGGCTGAAAGGTGCGCGCCGCAGCCGTGCCGTTGATCTCCGAGCTAGGCCGCGGGCCGTGCTTACGGCCCGGCGTTGCTTCCCGCGGCCCGGTCGGCCGGAACCGCGACGCGGGCGGGGCGGGATGCTGCCGTCGGCATTTGAGCCGCACCGGCAGCAATTCAAGGTCGTGCCGCGTTTTCAATTCAAGAATATGGCGGATCGTGCCTTAGCCTATTGCCGGAAGCCGCGAGGGCGCCCAAACTCTTACGGTTCGCGCGCCGCGCGGGTGCCGCCGAGTTCCGGGATGGCGCCTGCCGCCGCGGCGGGAAGATCCGCGGGCCCGCGATCTGGCCGCACGGGTCGAATGTGTAGGATGCCGGAATGGGGCTACGGCGCGCGGCGCCGCGGTTACGCGCCCCGCGGAGGTTCGGGCACTACCGGCCTGCCGGCATCCGGGCAGTAACGAATATCGAGGTGCCGGACGGCTTCATCGCACACGTTGCCGGCGAGACGTGAAAGGCACCGAGATGAGCAGTGGCGAGGCAGCGGCGCTAGGCGAAGGCCACGTCGGCGGGACGGGACTGCCGTTCGACACCAGCATGGCGCACCAGGCCCGGATGTATGACTACATGCTCGGCGGGAAGGACAATTACGCCGCCGACCGGGCGGCGGTCGAGGCAACGCTCAAGGTCTACCCGGACGCGGCCTTCACCGCGCGGGCGAACCGCGCGTTCCTCGGGCGCGTGATCCGCTACCTTGCCGCGGAAGCGGGGATCCGGCAGTTCCTCGACATCGGCACCGGCATCCCGACGGCGGGCAACACCCATGAGGTCGCCCGGGCGAGCGCCCCGGAGTCGCGGGTGGTGTACGTGGACTACGATCCGGTCGTGCTCGCGCACGCCCGCGCACTGCTCGACAGCAGCGAGGCCGGCGCCACCGACTACATCGACGCCGACCTGCGCGACACCGCCGCGATCCTCGCCCGGGCCGGGGAACTGCTGGACTTCACCAAGCCGGTGGCGCTCACGCTGGTCTCCATCCTGCATGCGGTACCAGACGCCGACGACCCGCACGCGATCGTGGCCAGGCTGCTGCACGCGGTGCCTTCCGGCAGTTACCTCGTCGTGTCGCACTGGGCGGCGGATCTCCTCGGCCAGGAAACCGGAGACAGCCTGCGGGACATCGGGAGCCGGATGGTCCAGCAGTCGCTCGCGCTCCGCGGCCGCGAGCAAGTGGCGCGGTTCTTCGCGGGCACGGACCTGGTAGACCCCGGTCTCGTGCGGGTCGAGGAATGGCGCCCCGAGCCTGGCACGGACGGCGCGGGCAGGTCGTCTCTGTGGTGCGCGGTAGGCCGCAAGCGGTGAAACCGCGCTGGGCCGCAAGTACGCCGACGAGCTTTTACGGCATCCACATCGCCTCGGGGCTGCCACTCGACTTCTTCACCGTTCGCCGGCCGGCGTTCATGAGCGGGCGAACGCTCCCACGAGCGCGCAGGCCGCCAATCCGACGCTAAGCGCGATGAGGCACCCGATGGGCATCGACAGTTGCGGCATGCGGAAAAGTAGCCCATTCGGGACGGACAGCGACTGAGCCAAGTCGCTGCGATATCCGGGCGCGCCCGCGCCGTTCGCGAAGATAGGCGCCTGCAGCGCGTTCACCACGGACACCACGAGGACCCCGACGGGGAGCACAAACTCTGACTTCAGGACGACCGTCAAGATGAACGTGCCGATGATCAGCGTCGCGATCGCACTGGACGTCTGGAAGTTGCTAACGAATACGACGATGGATGTGTCGAGAGGGGAGCCTTTGCCGACCTGCACGCCGCCGTACATGACCACGAAGCGCCAGGTGATCACGGCGAGCGTAAGCACGCAGCAGGCGAAGCCGGCGAACAGCGCGGCGAACATGGCTTTGACGATGACGGCGAAGCGGTACCCAGCTACCGGCCGGAAGAAACTCGGGACCAGGCGCACCGGGGTAGCAATCCCTTTAATGGTGTACTTGTCGTTCGCGGAATCCTTAAAGAATTCGAACAGTGCGGCCACCACGAGAGCCACAACGACCCAAACGGCCATGACCAAAGTTGGTTTAGCCGTGATCTTCCCGACGATTATATCGAGTACCGTACCTGCGGTAGTGGCGGCAAGCTGCAGCAGAAAACGCCCTTGAGCGGACACCCGACCCCCCGTGTCGATGGTCTTAGCAAAATAGCCTAAAGCCAGCTCGGAGCGCTGCCCCGTGAGTTGATTGTCTCGTTATCAAAATCTTTAATATCATTATCGTCGATCTCCCGTCGTGTTTCAACGAAATGTCGCTTTTCTGGAGAATTCAGCAAGCCGATACGGCAATCCGTTTGCGCAGGACGGAACACTTTCGCGCGGTGAGCCGGGCCGCTGGCCGGATCCCCGGACGGCTGACCGGGGCTCACCGCCCTTCGCCATGGGAAACCGGGACCGTCGCGGGCGGGAGGCGGCAGCGCGGACGGGCCACTGGAATCGCCAGGCAATGATCGTGAGGTTGCGTGGCGGGCACTGGCCGTTCCGGTCTCCGCCGTCCGGGTGCTCCGGGCTGGCGCCGTCGCACTCGGCGCGTCCGGCGTCATGGGCCCGGATCCTCCGCGCCGCTCGGGC
>DAHWEX010000525.1 GCA_027326205.1 Actinomycetota bacterium | reverse complement strand
CCGGCATCGCGGGGCGGACCGGGCCGCCGAACACGTCGACTCCCTGCCAGCCAACCGTCCAGATCCCGAACGAGAACTTGTCCTCACGCTTTGGCACGTACACGTCTGACGTCATGGTCTCCCTCAATCTTGGGTCTGTATGACCGTAATCAAAGCCACGCTAGTACTGCTAGCCCCGTCGCTCTTCTAGCCCTTCACCGCGCCGGTCAGGCCGCCGACGATGCGGCGCTGGAAGAAGCCGAAGAAGATCAGCGCGGGCATCATCGACAGCGAGGTGAACGCCAGCACCCGGGCCGTGTCCTGCGAGTACTCGGAGGAGAACTGCTGCACGCCGAGCGGCAGCGTGTAGTTCGCCTGGGAGTTCAAGACGTACAGCGGCAGGATGTAGTTGTTCCAGCTGGCGATGAAGGCGAGGATGGCGACCGTGATCACGCCGGGCAGCGCCAGCGGGATGGCCATGCGGAAGAAGAACCCGAGGCGGCTCGTGCCGTCGATGGCCGCGGCCTCCTCGATGTCCTTGGGGATGGCCCGCAGGAAGGGCGTCAGGATGATGACCGTCGTCGGCAGGCCGAAGGCGATCTGCGGGATGATGATGCCCGTCAGGCTGTCGATGAGGCCGAGGTCCTTGACGATGATGAAGAGCGGGGTGATCGCGACCACCAGCGGGAACATCAGGCCCGCGGCGAACAGCGAGTACGTCGCGCCCTTGAGCCTGAACTCGTAGCGGGCGAGCGCGAAGCTCACCATGACGCCGAGCACCACGACGCCGGCCGTGGTCGCGACCCCCACGATGACCGAGTTCGCGAATTCGCCCCAGAAGGTCACCGACTTCAGGACGCCGATGTAGTTGCTGAAGACCCAGGGGTTCGGCAGGCCGGCCGGGCTGACCGTGATCTGCGAGTTGGTGCGGAAACCGCCCAGGATGATATAGAGGACGGGCCCGACGCTGACCGAGATGAACAGCAGGGCGATGAAGTAGACGCCCGGGTTGCCCCACTTCTGCGGCTTGTCACCGTGCTTCGGCTTAACACCGTGCTTCGGCTGAACACCATGCCTGGCGGGCCGGGCCCGCAGGGACGGTACGCCGGAGGTCGCCGCGCTCATGAGGCCACCTCGCCGGCGCTCGGAGTCCGCATGAGCGGGCGCACTGTGCTTGCCGGTTCGCTCACTAGCTCGCTCATCAGCTAACTCCCTGGGTGACGGCGCCCCGCAGGTCGCGGTGCAGGACGAAACGCTGGTAGCACAGCGCGACGATGAGCGAGATCAAGAACATGACCACGGCGACCGCGCTCCCGTAGCCGTAGTTCCCGGCGAGGCGGCCGTTAAGGGCCATGTACGTCGCCATGGTCGAGGTGCCGGCCACACCGGAGATGTACTGGCCCCAGATGATGTACACCAGGTCGAACAGCTGCAGCGAGCCGATGATCGACAGGAACGCCCAGATGCGGATGGTCGGGCCGAGCAGCGGCAGCGTGATGTGGCGCTGGACCTGCCAGTAGGAAGCGCCGTCGATCCGCGCGGCCTCGGACAGCTCGTCGGGGATCGACTGCAGGCCGGCCAGCATCAAGATGACCGCGAAGCCGATGTACTTCCAGGTGATGATGCCCATCAGCGTCCACAGCGCGATGCTGGGGTTGGCGAGCCAGTCGGTGGCGAGGAAGCCGAGGCCGATGTTGTGCAGCGCGTCGTTGACCGCGCCGGTGACCTGGAGCATGAGGCTGAAGCCGGTGCCGACGATGACCTCGGAGATCACGTAAGGGACGAAGATCAGGACCCGGATGAGGGCCCGGCCGCGGATCTTCTGGTTCAGCAGGAGCGCGAGGCCGATCGCCAGCGGCCCCTGAATGACGAGGGACAGCACGACGATCAGGCCGTTATGCTCGAGCGCCTGCTGGAAGGCGGGGTCGGTGAAAATGATCTTGTAGTTGCCCAGGCCGACCCAGTCGGTGGGCGGCCCGTAGCCTTGCCACTGGTAGAAGCCGTAGTACGCGGCGAGCGCTACCGGGAAGATCACCAGCCCCACGAACACGATGATCGCGGGCGCGGTGAGGAGCGCGATTTCAAGCCGCAGGCGCCCTCTGCCGCGGCGCTTGCGCGGACGCGGCGTCGGGGACGCGGCGTCCACCGCGTCCCCGATCTGAGGTGCGCCCCGGCGGCCGCGGCCGAGGGCTGCGGTGCCCAGGGTGTGGCTCATCCGACTGGTCAGCCCTTCGCCGCTGCTTCGGTGGCGGCGCTGACGATGCCGGCCGGAGTGCCCTTGCCCGCCATCAGGTTCACCACCGCGGCGTTCAGCGCGTTGCCGACGTTCTGGCCGTACTGCGTGTCGAGGAACTGCATCGTGTAGGCGGCCTTGTTGAGTGCGTTCTTCACCTCGACCGCGGACGGGTCGGTCACGACGCCCTGTGCAGCCGGGTTGATGGGGATGGTGAAGTTTGCCTTGGCGTAGGCCTCCTGTTGCGGCGTGGTCAGCAGGAACTCAAGGAACTGCCAGGCCACGGCCGGAGCGTTCTTGGACAGGGAGAAGCCGTCGAAGCCGCCCATCATCGCGCTCGGGTCGCCCGCGCCGCCGGGAACCGACGGGAAGGGGAACCACCTGAGGTCAGGCAGCGGCTTCTGGTTCGGGGTGAGCGAGGCGACCGTGCCCGGCTCCCAGGCGCCCTGCAGCTCCATGGCGGCCTTGTGGTTGGCGATCAGGCCGGCCGAGGAGCCCGCGCCCACCTGCGCGGCAGTCGTCAGGAAACCCGGCTGGAACGGGTTGATCTTCAGGAACGCCGCTAGGTCGTCGGCGGCCTTCGTCCAGCACGGGTCGGTGAACTTGAGGGTCGAGGCGGCCGTGTTCATCGTGGCCCGGCTGCACTCGCGGAGGGCGAAGTTGTAGTACCAGTGAGCAGCGGGCCACGCGTCCTTGGCCCCGACCGCGACCGGCGTGATGCCGGCGGCCTTCAGCTTGGCGATGTCGGCCTCGAGCTCGGGGATGGTGGTCGGCGTCGTGGTGATGCCGGCCCTGGTGAAGAGGTCCTGGCTGTAGTACATGCCCTCGGGGTTCGCGTCGAGCGGGATGCCGTAGACCGTGCCGTTGATGCTGTCGACGGGGGCCCCGGCCCCGATGTTGGCCTTGTCCGCGGCGCTGAGGGTCAGCGCCTGGAGCTGGCCCGCGTTGACCATGGCCTGCATCTTGCCGCCGCCGCGCTGGAAGAAGATGTCCGGCGCGGTGTTCGAGGCCAGCGCGGTCTGCAGTTTGCCGTCGTACGACTCGTTCTGGATGGCCTGCATCTTGATCGTCACGCCCGGGTGGGCGGACTCGAACTGCTTGACGGCGTTCTGGTAGTACGTGAGGCCGGGACCGGGGGTGGCGTTGTTCCAGAAAGTCAGCGTGGTGCTGCCGCCGGAGGACGAGCCGCCGCCACCGCTGCTGCCTCCGGCGCAGGCGGTAGCGGCCAGAGCGACGCCCAGGCCGAGCGCGGCAACCGCCGCGGCACGGGTTCTCTTCATCATCGTAGAAACTCCTTGACCGAACGCTGGGTACCACGACTAATCAGAAGACGCTCCGCGGGAGCGGCGGCAGGTGCGCGGCTGCTGCGCATGGTTCGTCTCCTGGGGTTTTGACACAAGGCGCTTCCGAAAGTTTTCGAATACTTTCGACGTGCCGCCATCGTAAGTTCGCCGCCTATGGCGGTCAACCCCTCATTTCCGTACCGTTACGAACGTTTTCATGTGGCCATGATTGCCGTACGATGCAGCAAGAACAGCGCTGTTCCAGCGACCGTTCGTAAATCCGAAAAGTTTCGAGATCGAATCGAAAGGTGTGGCCGTGCGGAAGACCACGCTCGCCGCGATTGCCGCGGAGGCTGGCGTGTCGCTGCCCACCGTGTCCAAGGTGGTCAATGGCCGACCCGATGTGTCGCCGTCCACCCGCGCCCGGGTTGAGCAGCTACTCGACCAACACCAGTACCCACGCAACGGGCAGCGCGCCGCGCGCCGCTCCGGGCTGATCGACGTGGTATTCGCGGGCCTGGACAGCCCGTGGGCGGTGGAGATCCTGCGCGGGGTCGAGGAGTGGGGCACGGAGCGCTCCATCGCGATCGCGGTGTCGTCCGTGCGGCACGGCGACGCCCGTCCCGCGAGCTGGACGTCGGCGATCGCCAGTCACCACTCCGACGGCGTCATCCTCGTGACGACCACGCTGACCAGCGCGCAAGTCGTCCAGCTGCGCGGGGCCGGGATCCCGCTCGTCGTGATCGACCCGGCCAACACCCCGCCCCCGGACATCCCGTCGGTCGGTGCCACGAACTGTGCGGGCGGGCTCGCCGCCACCGAGCACCTGCTGTCGCTCGGCCACCGGCGGATCGGCGCGATCACCGGCCCGGCCGACATGCTGTGCAGCCTGGCCAGGCTCGACGGCTACCGGTCGGGCCTGGAACGGGCGGGCCTCACCGTCGAGCCCGCGCTGATCAAGTACGGCGACTTCGAGCACGAGGGCGGCTTCGCCAGGGCGGTCGAACTGCTCGACCTGCCCGACCGGCCGACCGCGATCTTCGCGGGCAGCGACCAGATGGCGTTCGGCGTCTACGAGGCAGCCCGCCAGCGCGGGCTGCGCATCCCCGACGACCTGTCCGTGGTCGGCTTCGACGAGCTTCCGGTCAGCCGCTGGGCCTCTCCCCCGATGACCACCGTGCGCCAGCCGCTCACGGAGATGGGCAGCGCCGCCGCGGCGATGCTCGGCGACCTGATGGACGGCGCGCCGCTGCGCACCAACCGGGTCGAGCTGTCCACCGAACTGCACATCCGTGAATCAACCACCGTGCCCAAGAACCCCGCTGAGCCCGAGAACCCCGCTGAGCCCAAGAACCCCACTGAGCCCGAGAACCTGGGCTCACGGAAGGAATCGTCATGAGCACCCCCCAAGACATGCCCGGATCCGAAGAAGCGTGGCGCGATCCCGCGCGTCCAGCGCAGGAGCGAGTCGCGGACCTGCTCGGCCGGATGACGCTTGAGGAGAAGATCGCGCAGCTCGGCAGCGTCTGGATGGGGGCCTCCGGCGACGGCGACGGCGTCGCGCCGATGCAGGACCAGTTCTTCAGCTACGACCAGCCGCCGTTCGAGGAGCAGATCAAGAACGGGCTCGGGCAGCTCACCCGGGTGTTCGGCACCCGCCCGGTGGACGCGGCGGCGGGGGTGCGGGCGCTCGCCTCGCTGCAGGCGCGGGTGGCCGCCGCCAACCGGCTCGGCATCCCGGCGGTCGCGCACGAGGAGTGCCTGACCGGCTTCGCCGCCTGGGGCGCGACGATCTTTCCCACCCCGCTGGCCTGGGGCGCGTCGTTCGATCCCGCGCTCGTCGGCGAGATGAGCGCGGCCTTCGGCGCGACGATGCACGCGGTGGGCGTGCACCAGGGCCTCGCCCCGGTCCTCGACGTGACCCGGGACTACCGCTGGGGGCGCACCGAGGAGACCATCGGCGAGGACCCGTACCTGGTCGGGGTGATCGGCACCGCCTACGTGCGCGGGCTGCAGGCGGCCGGGGTGCAGGCCACGCTCAAGCACTTCGCCGGCTACACCGCCTCCCGGGCCGGGCGGAACATGGCCCCGGTCTCCATGGGGCCGCGCGAGTTCGCGGACGTCATCCTCGTCCCGTTCGAGATGGCGCTGCGACTCGGCGGCGCCCGCTCGGTGATGCCGACCTACATCGACGTCGACGGGGCGCCGGCCAGCGCCGACCCCGGCTTGCTGACCACGCTGCTGCGGGACACCTACGGCTTCGACGGGCTGGTGGTCTCCGACTACTACGCGGTCTCCTTCCTTGAGCTGCAGCACGCGGTGGCGGCCGGCCAGGGCGAAGCCGCGGCGCTCGCGCTCGCCGCCGGGCTCGACGTCGAACTGCCCGGCACCCGCTGCTTCGGCGAGCCGCTGCTCGAACTGGCCGCCTCGGGCGGCGTCCCGGTCGAGGTCATCGACCGGGCGGCGACCCGGGTGCTGCGGCAGAAGCTCGACCTCGGGCTCCTTGACCCTGGCTGGTCGCCGCCGGGTGACCAGGGACCGGCGGGCCAGGCGCACGCCGCGTGCGACTTCGACCCGCCCGCGCAGCGGGACATCGCCGCGCGGCTCGCCGAGGAGTCGGTGATCCTGCTGAAGAACGGTACCGGCCAGCACGGGCCGACGCTCCCGCTCGCGGCGGACGCCCGGGTCGCGGTCGTCGGCCCGCTGGCGGACGAACCGCTCGCGTTCTTCGGCTGCTACTCGATGCCCAGGCACCTCGGCCACCACCGGCGGTTCGACGGGTCGAGCGGCGGGGCCGGGGTCGAGGTCGCGACCCTGCTGGACGCGCTGCGCGCCGAGGGCGTCGCCGTGACCGGGCACGCGCCCGGCGGGGAGGTCCGCTCACCCGACCAGTCGGGGTTCGCCGCGGCGGTCGCCAGCAGCCGGGGAGCGGACGTGATCGTGGCGGTCGTGGGCGACGAGGCCGGCCTGTTCGGGCACGGGACCAGCGGCGAAGGCTGCGACATCACCGAGTTGAAGCTGCCCGGCGCGCAGGAGGAACTGCTGCACGCGCTGGCGGACACCGGCCTGCCGGTGATCGCGGTGCTGGTCACCGGGCGGCCGTACGCGCTCGGCGGCGTCGCGGGCCGGCTCGCGGCGATCGTCCAGGCGTTCTTCCCCGGCGAGGAGGGCGGGACCGCGATCGCCGGGGTGCTCACCGGGCGGGTGACGCCGAGCGGCAAGCTACCGGTCGAGATCCCCCGCGACGCCGGGTCGCAGCCCGCCACCTACCTGCGGTCGAAGAACGCCGCGCGGCACGGGGGCAGTTCGGTGGACCCCACGCCGCTGTTCTCGTTCGGGCACGGGCTTTCGTACACCACGTTCTCGTATGCCGACCTGGCGCTGTCGGCGGACACGGTCGCCACCGACGGCACGGTGGAGGTCTCATGCACCGTGCGCAACACCGGCCAGGTGGCGGGGACCGAGGTCGTGCAGCTCTACCTGGGCGATCCGGTCGCCACGATGGTGCGGCCGGTCCGGTGGCTGGCCGGGTTCACCCGGGTGGCGCTGGAGCCGGGTGAGGCCGCGCGAGTCCGCTTCCGGGTGCACGCGGACCGGACCTCCTTTACCAGCCGGGACTTGACGCGGGTCGTGGAGCCCGGCACCATCGCAGTGAACGTCGGTGGCTCTTCTGACGAATTGCCGCTGACAGCTTCATTCACACTGACTGGCCCACTACGTACCGTGGGTATTGATCGGGTTCTCGACACGCCGGTAACCGTAAAGAAACTTACCGACAGGGTCGACGCCTAACCTGCGGGCAGGGATCGGACACGGAGGTTCACGAATGGCACGTATCGCGCTCGACCACGTAGAGAAGGTCTACGGCGGCGGCGTCAAGGCGCTCGACGACCTGAACCTGGAGGTGAGGGAGGGCGAGTTCATGGTGCTCGTCGGCCCTTCCGGATGCGGGAAGTCCACCGCCTTGCGGTCCATCGCAGGCTTGGAAGAGATCACCGGCGGGACGATCTCCATCGGGGCGCGCGTGGTCAACGACCTGCCGCCGAAGGACCGGGACATCGCGATGGTGTTCCAGAACTACGCCCTCTACCCGCACATGACCGTGGCGGACAACCTCGCCTTCGGCCTCAAGCTGCGGCACACGCCCAAGGCGGAGATCAAGCGCCGGGTCGGCGAGGCGGCCGAGATGCTCGGCCTCGAGCCCTACCTGGCCCGCAAGCCGGCCGCCCTGTCCGGCGGCCAGCGGCAGCGCGTCGCCATGGGCCGCGCGATCGTCCGCGAGCCCGCCGCGTTCCTCATGGACGAGCCGCTGTCCAACCTGGACGCCAAGCTCCGCGTGTCGATGCGGGCCGCGCTGAACCAGCTGCACGAGCGGCTCGGCACCACCACCGTGTACGTCACCCACGACCAGGTCGAGGCGATGACCCTCGGCGACCGGGTCTGCGTGCTCCGGGACGGGCGGCTGCAGCAGGTCGACACCCCCCAGGCGCTGTTCGACTCCCCGGTCAACCTGTTCGTGGCCGGGTTCATCGGCTCGCCCGCGATGAACTTCGTGACCGCGGAACTGGTCCGGGACGACGGCCCGGCGGTGGCCTTCGCCGGGTTCAAGCTGCCGGTCCCGGCTTCGGTCGTCTCCGGCAAGGCCGGCCTCGAGGACTTCTTCGGCAAGAAGATCATCCTCGGCATCCGCCCCTCGGACTTCGAGGACGGCGCGTTCGCCGAGGAGGCCTGGCCGCGCATCGGCGTGACCGCCGGGGTGACCGAGGGCCTCGGGACGGAGATCCACGCGATCTTCACGATCGACGCCCCGCCGGTCGAGCACGCCTCGATCGCCAGCGCCTCGGAGGGCCACGACGAGGAAGACGAGGCGGTGAGCGTGCTGTCCGGCGGGAAGTCGCTGTGGACCGCGCGGGTCTCCTCCCGGTCGGCGGTCCGTCCCGGGCAGCCGCTCCAGCTCGCCGTGGACACCAGCCGGCTGCACTTCTTCGACCCGGCCAGCGGCAACTCCATCGGCCACCCGCTGACGGTAAGTGCGGCGGCGGAGCCGGCGACCGCGTAGCCCGTTGCGCTGAGCACATAGCGGATCGTTGGGCGCACCCCAGTGCGCCCAACGATCCACTTTCTTTTGGCTGCCGGGCGGTCGCACCCGCTACGCAGCCCGAACGGTCCGTGCGCTGACTAGTCCCGCAGCGACTCGCCGGCCGGGGCCGGCCCGGTGGAGCCGCGGACGACCAGTTCCGGCTCGAACAGCAGCTCCTCCGGGTGGGTGATCGCCGATTCCATCTGGTTGACCAGCAGGGCGACGGCCGAGCTGCCCATCGACTGAATCGGCTGGCGGACCGTGGTGAGCGGCGGGTCGGTGCAGTTCAGCCAGGCCGAGTCGTCGTAGCCGACCACGGAGACGTCGCCGGGCACGGTCAGGCCCGCCCGGCGGACCGCGCGGATCGCGCCGAGCGCCAGCACGTCGCTGGCGCAGATGACACCGGTCACCCCCTGGCGCAGCATCCGGGTGGTGGCCGCCTGGCCGCCCTCCAGCGAGAACAGGGCGTGCTCGACCGGGGCCACGGTCATCCCCGCGCGCTGCGCGGCCTCGGTGAAGGCGGCCAGCTTGCGGCGCGACGGCATGTGGTCCTCCGGGCCGAGCACGAGGCCGATGCGCTCGTGGCCGAGCGCGGACAGGTGCGTGAACGCCTGGAGGGCGGCCGAGCCGTCGTCGGTTGAGACGCACGGGAAGCCGAGGTTGTTGACCAGCGCGTTGATCAGCACCACCGGGACGCCCCGGGCGCGCAGCAGCCGGTAGTGGTCGTGCGGTGCGGCCGCCTCGGCGAAGTTGCCCCCGGTGAAGACCACCCCGGACGCGTGCTGTTCGAGCAGCATGTCCACGTAGTTGGCCTCGGACAGGCCGCCCGCGGTGCGCGCGCAGAGCACGGGGGTGAACCCGCGCTGCGCGAGGTTGGCCCCGATGACCTCGGCCAGCGCGGGGAAGATCGGGTTCTGCACCTCGGGCAGCACCAGGCCGATCAGCCGGGCGCGCTGGCCGCGCAGCTTGCTCGGCCGCTCGTAGCCGAGCACGTCCAGGGCGGTGAGCACCGCGTCCCTGGTGCTGTCGGAGACGCCGGGCTTGCCGTTGAGCACGCGGCTCACGGTGGCCTCGCTGACCCCGACCTTCTTCGCCACCTCGGCCAGCCGCCGGGCAGGAGTTCGCGTCATGCCGCAAGAGTACGTCATCTCAACGCAAATAATTGCGTTATAAGAGAGATATCTTCACCAACTGCCGACCATAGATGATCATGTTTGCGGCGATGAACGTGCAGGCTAGCGCTCTTTCTGGCCGATCTTGCCCCGATCCCGCTGATCAGTCACAGACGTGCGCATGAATGTTGTGTCTTTGCATCAGATCATCGAGATCTTGCCGACCTTTGTCCGGCTATGTATGTTCACCCTAACGGCGACGGTGCCCGACCTGGCCGCAGACTTCGCCAGGGTACGCGGAGGGTCGGGCAGGCCCATCGCCACGTTCAGCCCATGGAAGGGATGGAGCGATGAGCAGTATGTATGACCGGCTGCGGCACCGCCCGATGGTCGCGGCCGTCGCCGTGGCGGGCCTCGTCCTCGCCGCCGCGGCCTGCTCAAGCAATTCGGCCTCAGGCAACGGGTCGGCCGGTTCAGGCGGAAATGTCACTATCAGCATCGACTGCGCGCCGCCCGCGGCCCAGCAGCCGGTGCAGCACAAGGAGTGGCTCGAAGACATCGCCATCTTCGAGAAGGCCAACCCCAGCATCACCATCGACAGCGTCTACAACTACCCGTGCGACGCGGTGCCGGCCACGTTCACCGCCATGCTGCGCGCCGGGACCGAGACGAACCTCTACTACACCTACTTCACCGACCTGCCCCAGGTGCTGCTGGCCGGCCAGGCCGCCAACATCACCAAGTACGTGAACTCCACGACGATCCCGGACCTCAAGGACATCGCGCCGAGTTCGATGAAGGCGGTCACCGCCGGCACGACCATCTACGGCCTGCCGACCTCCAACTACACCCAGGGGCTGGTCTACAACCGGAAGCTCTTCACCGAGGCCGGGCTGAACCCAGACAACCCGCCGACCACCTGGACGCAGGTCGAGGCCGACGCCACCGCCATCTCCAAGCTCGGCAACGGCATCGAGGGGTGGGGTGACTACAGCGCGGGCAACAACGGCGGCTGGCACTTCTCCTCGTACATCGACGCCGCGGGCGGCACCATGGTCAACGACAGCGGCGCCACGCCGACGGCGAGCTTCGACACCCCGGCCGGCATCCAGATCCTGGACGCGCTGCACACGCTGCGGTTCACCGACAACGCGATGAGCCCCACCCAGGGCCTGGCCTGGGGCGCGCTGCAGCAGCAGTTCGCCGCGGGCAAGCTCGGCATGTACATCGCCGCGCCTGACGACATCTACAACGTGATCGTGCCGACCGACAAGGGCAACCTCAGCGACATCGGGATGGCGCCGCTGCCCAGCCTGACCGGCACCCCGGCAGGCTCGCTGTCCGGCGGCAACGACTACATGTTCTCCCCGAAGGACAGCCCGGCGCAGATCGCGGCCGGCGTCAAGTGGATCAACTTCGAGGACCTGACGCCGGGCGCCGGCCAGTTCGACTTCGCCCGGCAGAAGGCCGACGGGTTCCCCGTCGGGTTCCCCGAGCCCGAGCTCTTCACCGGCGCGACCGGCACCAAGATCAACCAGCTCAGGACCCAGTACGCGACCATCAACACCTCGTACTACACGTCGTTCGTCAACGCGCAGGAGGCCGGCGACGGAGAGCCCACCGACGCCCAGGCGGTCTACAAGACGCTGGACCCGGTCATGCTCGCCGTGCTCACCGAGCCGAACGTCAACATCCCGCAGCTGCTCAAGACCGCGGCGTCCAACGTCAACACGATCCTGTCCAACAGCGCGGGCTAGCGGAGAAGCCTCCGGCCGCCCGGACCACTCGTTACCGATCCCCGCGCCCGGCCGGGCCACCGCGGCGCCATCACCGCGGCGCCACCACCACCATGGACAGGAGAGGCGAATGGCCAACGTTCTCACCAGTGTCGCGCGGAGCGCCGCCGCCCCGCCCGCCGCCCGCCGGCGGCGGCCGGCGTCGCTGCTGCCGCGGGTCAGGCGCAACGCCGCCGCCTGGGCCTTCCTGATCGGGGCGGTGCTGTGCTTCTCCTTCTTCTCCTGGTACCCGATCGTCCGCGAAGTCATCATGAGCTTCCAGAAGCCCGTGTACGGCGGCGGCTACACGTGGGCGGGCTGGTCGAACTACATCCGCATCTTCCACGACCCGACGTTCTGGCAGGCGTGGCGGAACACGCTCGAGTTCACCGTGCTCGCCCTCGTGCTCGGGTACGCGGTCCCGTTCGTCGTCGCGATCGTGCTGAACGAGCTGCGGCACGCCCAGGGCTACCTGCGAACCCTCGTTTACCTGCCGGTGATGCTGCCGCCCGCGTCGGCGCTGCTGCTGTTCGTCTACTTCTACAACCCGCAGTACGGCCTGTTCGACGACGTGCTGCACTTCCTGCACCTGCCCGTGTCGCAGTGGGTGTTCCAGCCGGGCACCGGCTTCGTCAGCACCGCGATGCTGTCGGTGGTGATCGCGTCGACCTGGATGAACATGGGCAGCGCGACGCTCATCTACCTGGCCGCGCTGCAGAACATCCCGGGCGAGCTGTACGAGGCCGCCGAGCTCGAGGGGGCCGGCCTCTTCCGGCGGATCAGGCACGTGACGATCCCGCAGACCCGGCTGATCCTCATCCTGCTGCTGATGTTGCAGGTCGTCGCCACCATGCAGATGTTCATCGAGTCGTTCGTGCTGACCAACGGCGGCGGCGGCGTGGGCGACAACACGCTGTCCGTGGTGATGCTCATCTACCAGTACGCGTTCGCGATGAGCGGCGCGAGCAACTACAACAGCGCGTCGGCCCTCGGGGTGGTCCTCCTGCTCGTGCTCGCCGTGTTCTCCGGCGGGTTCCTGTGGGCCACCCGCGAGCGCGGTTAGGGGAATGGTCCATGGCTGCCACCGCCACCGTCAGCACCCGGGCCCGGGTGAACCAGCGCCGCGAGACGACGTCCACCCGGACGCTGATCTCCGGCGTCGCGCTGAACCGCCCGCGCGGAAAGATCATCTACCGGGTCGTGCTCACCCTGGTCATCGTGGTGTTCACGCTGGTGTTCATCGGGCCGATGTACTTCCTGTTCACCGACGCGCTCAAGTCGACCCAGGAAGTGATCGCCACCCCGCCCACGCTCTACCCGCACAGCTTCGACCCCGGTAACTTCTCGACGGCGTGGAGCCGGCTGGACGTCGGGCGCATGCTGTGGAACACCGCCTACTACGCGTTCGGCGCGCTCGCGCTCCAGCTCGTCTTCGACGTGGCCGCCGCGTACTCGCTGTCCAAGCTGCGGCCGGTGCTCGGCAACGTCGTGCTGTTCCTCATGCTGGCCACGCTGATGATCCCGGTCACGGTCCTCGTCGTGCCGCAGTACGTGACCGTCGCCGACATGCCGCTCTTCCACTGGAACCTGATCGGCTCGCCGGAGGCGATCTGGCTGCCCTCGGTGGCCAACGCGTTCAACATCTTCCTGCTCAAGCGGTTCTTCGACTCGATACCGGCCGATTACGTCGACGCCGCCTCGGTCGACGGCGCGTCCCGGCTGATGATCCTGTGGCGGATCATCCTGCCGATGTCGCGGCCGATCATCGCCGTGGTCTCGATCTTCTCGCTGGTCGCGGTGTGGAAAGACTTCCTCTGGCCGCTGCTCGTCGAGTACGGCTACACCCCGACCAGGGAAACGCTGAACGTCGGCATCTGGCAGGCACAGGTCGGGGTGCCGGAGAACCTGCTCATCGCGGCGTCCGCGATGGCCGCGGTGCCGACGATCGCGTTCTTCCTCATCTTCCAGCGCAACATCATGGCCGGGCTCACCGCGGGCGGCATCAGAGGCTGAGGGTTTTTGCGCGTCCGACGGCCAAAAATCGCACGAACTACTCGGAGGTTTCCTTGCCCATGCCGTCCGCACCCGTACCGCCGCCCGCCCCCTGGTGGCAGAGCGCGGCGATCTACCAGCTCTACGTGCGCAGCTTCGCTGACGGCAACGGCGACGGGACCGGCGACCTCGCAGGGGTGCGCGCGCACCTGCCGTACCTGGCCTCGCTGGGGATCGACGCGATCTGGTTCAACCCCTGGTACCCGTCGCCGATGGCCGACGCCGGGTACGACATCGCGGACTACCGCTCGATCGACCCGGTCTTCGGCACCCTGGCCGACGCCGACGCGCTGATCGCCGAGGCGCACGCGCACGAGATCAAGATCATCATTGACGTGGTGCCCAATCACGGGTCTGACCGGCACCCGTGGTTCCGCGCCGCCCTGGCCGCCGGGCCGGGCTCGGCCGAGCGGTCCCGCTTCTGGTTCCGGCCCGGGCGCGGCGCCGCTGGCGAGTTGCCGCCGAACAACTGGCAGTCGATCTTCGGCGGCTCCGCCTGGACCCGGGTCACCGAGGCGGACGGGTCGTTCGGCGAGTGGTACCTCCACCTGTTCGACCCCGCGCAGCCGGACTTCAACTGGTCCTCCCCCGAGGTACGGCTCGAGTTCGAGGACGTGCTGCGCTTCTGGTTCTCGCGCGGCGTCGACGGCATCAGGATCGACTCGGCCGCGCTGCTGTGCAAGGACCCGGACCTGCCGGACCTCGCCGCCGCCGCCGCGCCCGGGCCCGGGCACCCGTACACGGACCGCGACGAGGTGCACCTTGTCTACCAGTCGTGGCGCGCCATCGCCGACACGTACCCGGGGCGGATGCTCATCGGCGAGGTCTGGCTGCCGGACGCGGCCCGGCTCGCCCGCTACGTGGGGCCGGGCGAACTGCACACGGTGTTCAACTTCCCGTACCTGAACTGCCCGTGGGACGCCGCCGCGCTGCGCGCGGTGATCGACGCGACGCTCGCGCTGTCGTCCGGCGCCCCGGCGACGTGGGTGCTGTCCAACCACGACGTGGACCGGGTCGTGTCCAGGTACGGGCGCCCCGACACGGCATTCGACCTGGACCGGCGGCCGTACTTCCACGCCCTCGGCGTCGACCTCGCCGTGGGCACCCGGCGGGCCAGGGCGGCGGCGCTGCTCACCATGGCCCTGCCCGGCTCGGTGTACGTCTACCAGGGCGAGGAACTCGGTCTGTGGGAGGTGCAGGACATTCCCGACGAGCTGCGCCAGGACCCGATCTGGTCGCGGACCGCCGGCGCCGACCCCGGCCGGGACGGCAGCCGGGTGCCGCTGCCGTGGTCGGGGACCGAGCCGCCGTTCGGTTTCTCCCCGCCGGGCGCGGCCGCCGAGCCGTGGCTGCCGCAGCCGAAGGACTGGCGGGAGCTGACCGTTGCCGCCGAGTCGGCCAGCCCCGACTCG
Source organism: Actinomycetota bacterium (assembly GCA_027326205.1). Taxonomy (GTDB): domain Bacteria; phylum Actinomycetota; class Actinomycetes; order Streptosporangiales; family Streptosporangiaceae; genus Trebonia. Next base: position 2,237 of record DAHWEX010000525.1, on the reverse strand, counting down.
ATGCTGGCCCTGTACCGGGAGGCGCTGCGCATCCGCCGCTCCTCCCCGGCCCTGCGCGACGGGCCGATGAGCTGGCAGCCGTCCGCCGGCGGAGTCCTCGCCTTCAACCGGATCCCCGCGGGCGCGGGCGCCGGCGGGCTGCGCTGCGTCGCTAACCTGTCGGCGGTCCCGGTTACGCTGCCCGCCGGCGCCACCCTCCTGCTGTCCAGCGGGCCGCTCGACGGCGGGCTCCTGCCGCCCGACTGCACCGCCTGGCTCAGGCTCTAGCACGCCGGCCGCCGTCCGCTGAGTTCCGCCCTGACCGGCGGATGCCCCCCTCCCGGCCGTCACGCTGACGGACCGGAGCCTGCGGGTCAGGGTCGGCCGCGGCCGCGGGCGGCGCCGTTGAACCGGACGCCGCCAGCGCTCGTTGCCAAAGATGACGGCCAGCATTGGCAACGGCGGCCGTCACCGGGTGCCGAAGGGGGAAACGGCGTTGGCAGAGGGTGCGCCGCAGGCGGGCGACTGGGCCGCCGTCGACCTGGCCGTCACCGAGCGCATGGTCGAATTCCGCATGTCAATCAGCTACCTGGCGCGCGAGACAGGACTGTCGCCAACGACGATCCGGTATCTCGGGTCACCGGCGGGAAAGCACAACCGGTCCACGCTGGTAGCGCTGTCCGTGGTGCTTGGCTGGCCCTACAAGTACCTCGTGAACATTGTGAACGGCGAGCCGGAGAAGAACGTCGCTAGTCCCGGTGACCCAGCACGTCCCGGTGACTCGGCGCGGGAAACGTATTACGAGAACCTGCTGCGGGCCGAGGTCGGGCCCGTGCGGGAAGAGGTGGCCGGACTGGCGGCGGCCGTGAACGGCATCGGGCAGCAACTCGATGCCGTGTTCCGGGACCTGCGGGGCCGCCCCGTCAGTTCCGGCGCCGACGGCGACGCGGGCGGCCACGGCCGACCCGCCAGTTGACGGGCGCCGGGGGAAGTGGTGTCCTGAGTCCCATGATGCGGCTGGTCCGTGACGGGGCTCCCCGGCCGCTTACCGCGCCCGGGATGCTGCCGGTGCCGGGACGGCCACGGCGCGGCCGGCCGTTCCGGGTCCTGGTCCTCGGCGGGGCGCGGTCGGGAAAGTCGGTGACCGCGGAGCGGATGCTCGCCGGCCGGGACCACGTTGACTACGTGGCCTGCGGCCTGCCCGCCGATGACACCGATCCCGGCTGGGCCGAGCGGGTGCGACTGCACCGGGAGCGGCGCCCGGCGCACTGGACGACGCTGGAGACCATCGACCTGCAGGGCGTGCTCGGCGGGGCCGGCCGGCCGGAGGACCGGTGGCAGGGCCCGGTCCTGGTCGACTGCCTGTCGACCTGGCTGGCCGGGGTCATGGACGAGTGCGGCCTGTGGGCCGGGCGGGACGGCGCGGAGCGGGAACTCGACGCGCGGCTGGACGGGCTGCTGCACGCGTGGGGGTCCACGCGGCGGATGGTGGTCGCGGTCAGCAACGAGGTCGGCTCGGGGGTTGTCCCCGCGACCGCCTCCGGGGGCCGCTACCGCGACGAGCTCGGGAAGCTCAACGCGCGCATCGCCGCGCGATGCGAGCAGGTCTGGCTGTGCACCGCGGGAATTCCCCGGCGGCTGCGGTAGTGAGCGAGCGCCGTCCTCCCGCCTGGCGGGTCGCGATCAGCCTGTTCACGGCGATCCCGGCCGGGGTCGGCGGCGCGCTCGACGACGACGTCGCCGCCCGGGCGATCCTGTGGCTGCCCGGGGTGGGGCTGCTGCTCGGCGGGATCGGCGCGGGCATCGTGCTCGGCGCCGGCCGACTCAACTCCGCCGGTCCCGGGCGGCTGCTCGGCGCGGCGCTCGCGGTCGGCGCGGTGGCCGCCGCAACGGGCGGACTGCACCTCGACGGGCTTGCCGACACCGCCGACGGCCTCGGCAGCCGCCGCCCCGCCGCCGAGGCTCTCGAGATCATGCGCCGCTCCGACATCGGCCCGATGGGCGTCGGCGCGCTCGTGCTCACGCTCCTCATCGAGGTCGCGGCGGTCGCGGCGGTACCGTCGCCGTGGCTGGCCGCCGCCGCGCTTGTCCTCGCCGAGGTCACCGGCCGGGTCTCGGTCGTCCTCGCGACCGCGTCGGCCGCCGCCCGGCCCGGCGGCTTCGGCGCCCTCGTCGCCGGCCGGACCACGGCGGCCGAGCGCACGCTCACGGCGGCCGCGCTGGCCTGCGCCGGCGCGGCCGCCGGGCTTACCGCCGGC
>DAHWEX010000521.1 GCA_027326205.1 Actinomycetota bacterium | reverse complement strand
CCGAAGACGAGGGCGCAGTCGCCGTGCACCACGATGCTGCTCTCCGGGTGCTCGATGACGCCGTAGTCGAAATGGCCGCTGGCCAGCTTGTCCAGGTACTCCCGCTTGCTGTCCGAGGTGGCGTCGGAGTGCGTGTAGACCAGGTCCGCGGAGAACAGTTCCGCGAGCGTGCCGGTGTCCCCGTCGGTCATCGCCTGGTAGCGCTTCGCCTCAAGCTCGCTGATCTGCTTCGCAACAACGTCTGCTGTCATGGCACCCATCCTCTCCCAAACGCCCACCGGTGGCTACAGACCGAAAATTCCAGGCCACTAGGCTTGTCTCCATGGGCGGGCACCGGGGCGCCGCCGAGGTCCCCCATCGAGCACGTGCTCACCAGGCACGAGCAGGGCGCGTCGTTCATGGCAGAGACTGTGCCCGCGCAACCAAGAGGAGTCACACATGGCCGTCGCCGCCCTTCTGCTCTGGCTGTGCACCGCGGCCGTCGGCAGCTACCTGCTGGTGACGGCGGCGCACGCCTCCGGTGACACCGACCCGGCCCCCGAATCCGCGACCGCGGTTCCCGTGCCGGACACCGCCGCCGAGACCGCCGCCGAGACCGCCGCCCCGGCGCAGCCGGCCCGCGCCCGGGACCGCTTCGACCCGCCGTCACTGCAGCGCGCCAAGAGCGAGCCGGTGCCCGGCCTGAAGGCGCTGGCGGAGTTCGCGCACCCCGCGCTCGCCATGATCGGCTTCGGCATCTGGCTCGGCTACGTCGTCAGCCGCGACCGGCTGTTCGCCGAGATCGGCCTCGGGGTGCTGCTCGGGACGGTCTGCGCGGGCCTGTCGTGGTTCATCGTCAACACCCGGGCCGCCAGGCGGGCGGCGGCCGGCCAGGACCTCGCCACGGCGGCGCCCGGCGCCGCGGCGCTGACCCCGCCGACCCGCGTGCTCATCCTGCACGGGATCGGCGCGACCCTCACCCTGCTCTTCGCCGTCCTCATCGACGTCCGCGCGTAGCCGCAAGCCCCATGAGAGCGCCATCGCGGGCTGCCGGAGCGCGGATAAGGCATCCAGTTCGGGGGCGGCGAGCCCGGCGTAGGCGCGGGTGAGGACTTCGCGGAGAGGCGCGCCGCGGACCTGGAGATCCGGCGGGTCCGCGAGCCGCAGCAGCAGGTCGGGCGGGGTGGGCGGGCCAAACGGGAGGGTGCGCAGGCGGGCCTGGCTGAGGCCCGGTGACCAGAAGTCCGCGAGCGATTCCGTGAGCGGCCCTCCGGTCACGTCCGACAGCACGGCCAGGGCGGAGCTGTTCTCCCCGGCCGGACCAGCCGGCGACGCCGGGTGCTGCCGTGCGTGACCGGAAGCGCCCGCGGCAGCCGCGGTCTTGCCGCGCAGCGCGCCGAGCAGTTCGTCACGGCCCTTGCCGCGCCAGGCGAGCATCGTGAAGGGGTCGGCGTCGAACGCCTCGGCCAGCACGTAGCAGACCGCCGCGACGTGCTTGCACGGGACCTCCCAGTCCGGACAGCTGCAGTTCATCGTCAGGTCGCGAGCCGACCGGGGGAACAGCGGCGTGCCGCAGTCGCCGAAGACCTGCTCGATCTCTTGCGGCATCTCCCCCGCGAGCAGCCGGGCGCGGAACAGCGCCTGGCCGGCCAGGCGGGACTCGACCACCCGCCACTGCGCGGCGGTCAGCGTCCGGACCTTGATCGTCACCAGGTAGGGCTCCGAGCGCGAGCCCTGCACATACGCGGCCACCACCCCCGGTTCCAGGGCGAATTCGATCACCTGGCCCCGCCGGGCGTAGGCGCGGCCCCGCTGCAGACGGCTGCTCAGCCCGTAGGAGTCGAGCACCGCGATGAACCGCTGCGACCACCACTGCTCGCCGATCGCGCCGCGCTTGCTCCTGGCCTTGACGCCGCCCTCGACGGCGATGGGCCCCGAGGACTCGTACCGGCGCCACGGGCTCATGACGACACCGCCTCGGGCGACAGGGTAAGGACTTCGCGCAGCGCGGCGGTCGACAGCTCGGTAAGCCACGACTCGCCGGTGCCGACGATCTGCTCGGCCAGGGCCTTCTTCTGCTCGATCATCGCGTCGATCCGTTCCTCCAGGGTGCCGACGCAGACGAACTTCCGCACCTGCACGTCGCGGCGCTGGCCGATGCGGAAGGCCCGGTCGGTGGCCTGGTCCTCGACCGCGGGGTTCCACCAGCGGTCGACGTGGATGACATGGTTGGCGGCCGTCAGGTTGAGCCCGGTGCCCCCCGCCTTCAGCGACAGCAGGAACAGCACGGGCTCGTCCGCCGACTGGAACCTGGCGACCATCGCGTCCCGCTGCTTCTTTGACGTGCCGCCGTGCAGGAAGAGCACCGGGCAGCCGATCCGGGCGGACAGGTACGGCTGGAGCATGCGGCCGAACTCGGCGTACTGGGTGAAGCACAGCGCCTTGTCGCCGTCCGCGGCGATCTCCTCGCACAGTTCCTCAAGCCTGGCCAGCTTGCCAGACCGTCCGGGCAGCCGGGAACCGTCGCCGAGCAGGTGCGCCGGGTGGTTGCAGACCTGCTTGAGCTTGGCCATGGTGGCGAGCACCAGGCCGCGCCGGGTGATGTCGTCGGACGCGCCGTCGATCCTGGACAGCATGTCCGCGACCGTCGCCGCGTACAGGCTGGCCTGCTCCTGGGTCAGGTTGCACCAGACCTTCATCTCCTGCTTGTCTGGCAGGTCGGAGATGATCGACTTGTCGGTCTTGAGCCGTCGCAGCACGAACGGCTGGGTGATCCGGCGCAGTTCCTGCGCCGCTTCCGCCGACCCGTGCCGCTCGATCGGCACCGCGAACCGCTCCCGGAACGCGTTGGCGGGGCCGAGCAGGCCGGGGTTGACGAACTCCATGAGCGACCATAGCTCGGACAGCTGGTTCTCCACCGGCGTGCCGGTCAGCGCGATCCGCGACGCGGCCGGCAGCGACCGGACCGCCTTCGCCTGCTGGCTCAGGTGGTTCTTGATCGCCTGCGCCTCGTCGCACACGACCCGTGACCAGCGCACCGCCGAGAGCGCCGCCAGGTCGCGCGCCGCCGTCTGGTAGGTGGTGATCACCAGGTCGGCGTCGCCCAGCGCCGCCGCGAGCTCCGCACCACTCAGCCGGTCCGCCCCGTGGTGCACGTGCACGGCCAGCTCGGGCGTGAAGCGCCCGGCCTCGCGCTGCCAGTTCCCCACCAGGGACATCGGGCAGATCAGCAGGGTCAGCGCGCGACCGTCAGCCCGAACGGCCGGTTGCTCCGCGTGGCTCGCCCACAGCAGCGAAAGGAGCTGGACGGTCTTTCCGAGCCCCATGTCATCGGCGAGCACGGCGCCGACGCCAAGCCGGCCGAGGAACGACAGCCACGAGAGCCCCCGCTGCTGGTACGGCCGGAGCGTGCCGCCGAAGCCGGCCGGGGTCTGCGCCGGCGCGAGCCGCTCGTCGGCCTGCCCGGACAGCAGGTCGCCGAGCCACCCGTCGGCGTCCACCTCGGCCAGCGGCAGGTCGCCGAGGCTGGCGTCCGTCCCGAGCGCCAGGCCGAGCACGTCGGCCGCGGTCATGGTCCCCGCGCGCTTGCCTGCGCCCTGAAGGAACTTCAGCGCGGCCTTGAGGTGCCGGTCGTCGAGTTCCACCCACTGGCCGCGAACGCGGACGAGCGGGACCTTGCGCTCGGCCAGCTCGGCCAGTTCCGCCGCGGTGAGGGTGTCGTCGCCGAGGGCCAGCTCGTACCGGAAGGACACGAGGTCCTGCAGGCCGAACTGGCTCGGCCTGCCGGACACGGCGGCGGCGCTGGCGGAAGACCTGGCGGTCAGCTTGAGGCCGAGCCTCGCCTTGCGCGCCCAGTCCGGCATCAGCACGCCGAATCCGGCCGCCGACAGCAGCGGGCCGGTCTCCCGCAGGAAGTCAAGCGCGTCCGCCGTGCTCAGGGTGACCTGGGCCGGCGCGGCCTCGCGCAGCGCGGTGTCGAGCGCGGGGAACAGCCTGGCCGCGGCGCCGAGTCCGGCGAGCAGCTGTTCCTCCGGGTGAGTACTGCCCGCGAGCCAGCCGTACCCGGTTCCGTCCCATACCTCCGCGGCCGGCAGCATGAGGCTCGGGTCGTCGGCGGCCTGGAGCGAGAACTCAACCCGCCAGGCGTCGCCGCCGCCATCGGCGGCGGCGACCGGGAGCACCGCGTCGTCGGCCGGGGGCTCGACCAGGCGGAAGCAGGTGCGCACCGAGCCGTCGGGCAGCGCCGCGCTCGCTAGCCAGTCCGCGCACTTGGCCGCCAGTTCCCCGGCCTCGCGCTCATCCGCCGCGTCCGCCACCTCCAGCAGCGGCTGCGCCCCGGTCAGCGCGGCCACCATCCGTTCCGCCATCGCGATGCGCGCGGGACGGCGGCCCCGGCGCGCGGGCAGCAGCGCGGCCGGCAGCCGGGTGCGGGCCGATACGTCGGCGAGGGCATCGAGCATGTCCGCGAGCAGCGGTCCGGCCCCGGCGCCCGCCGTGGCGTCGTCGGCGACGGCCCGGCAGGCGGGGGGCATCGCGGCGGCCAGTTCGCGGGCGTGCCGGGCGTCGGCGGCGAACAGCACGGGGCGCCAGCGGGCGGCGTACCCGCCGTCCTCCCGGGTGAGCGCCGGCAGGACCCGGCCGCGCGCCGCGAGGTCGGCGGCGAAGCGCGCGACGGCGGCGAGGTACCCCACCGAGCCGCCGGCCACCAGGTCGCCCGGCGGGAAGTCCGCGAGCGCCGCCAGCAGCGGCGCGGCGGCGGCCGGCTCGAAGACGAGCACGGGAACGCGCCAGTGGGCCAGTGACGGCTGGCGGCCCGGCGCGCCGTCGGCCGCCGCGGGCGGCCGGGCGAGCTCCGGTGAGCCGAGCGGGCCGTCGACGACGGCGGGCAGGCGCAGCGTGACCTCGTCGTCGACCGCCTTACGCGGCAGGTCGGCCGTCCCGGCCGGGCCGGCGGCGCCGGCCAGGATGGCCACGAGCGCGTCCGCCAGCACGCCGGGCGGCACGGCGAACGGGTGCGGGCGCGGTGCCCGCGACGGCCGCCCGGCGCGCGGCGGCGCCTGTGCGGGCAGCTCCGAATCCTCTGCCCAGACCTGCAGCGCACCGTACGCCCAGATCCCGTGGACCACCAGCATCGTCGGCCACCTCCACCCAACGAGGCTAGCAACGTTCCCTGACGAAAGTTCCTGTTCCTTGACCAGTCACCCCTCCCGGGGGGCGCTCTCCAGCGGGATCTGGAAGAACGGCGAGCGCAGGCTGAACCGCGCGACCAGCATCAGGACCAGGCCGACGGCGAGAATGCCGATGACGGACCACTTCTCCGACGCAGGCGCCGTCTGCAGCGACTTGACCATCACCCAGCCGAGGAACACGGCGGAGGCCAGCGGGAGGACGCCGATCACCAGCGCGTCCCACGCGTTGCTGAAGACCCGGCGCCGGTAGTACACGACCGCGGCGAGCGCGGTGCACAGGTAAAAGGCGGCGAACAGCAGGCCGGTCACGCTGACCACGTCGCCGAAGACGGTCGCGATCGACGTGGACAGCAGGTACGCCCAGGTGGCGGCGATGAGGATCAGGGTGATGATGATGGTGCCGGCCACCGGGGTGCGGTAGCGGGGGCTGACGTCGCCAAGGACCGGCGGCAGCATCCGGTGGCTAGCCATCCAGCAGGCGATCCGGGAGGTGATCACGATGCCGGTGCCCGTCGACGCGATCACCGACAAGGCCAGTGCGAAGGCCATCACCTTGGCCCACCCGCCGCCGCCGAGCACCTGGGCGACGAACACCAGCGCCGAGGAGGAATGCTGCTGCAACTGGGCCGGCGACGCCACGCCCTGCATGGCGACCTGCGGCAGGGCGTACATGACGATGAGCAGGACGACCGCGAAGACGGCGGCGCGGCCCGGGTTGACCCGCCGGTGCTTAACCTCTTCGTTGACGTAGACCGTGGCATCCCAGCCGGTGTACATGAAGACCGCGATGAGCAGGCCCTGCGCGAGGTTGCCCTTCCCGTTGATCCCGCTGAGGCTCAGCCATCCCCTGGTGATCGGGTAACTGCCGGAATGGTGGTGCAGCACGTAGACCAGCGCCCAGACGGCGAGGCCGATGAGGATCGCGTACTCGATCACCGCCATGCCGACCTGGGTTTTCGCGGTGATGCGGATGCCGACCAACGCGATCGTGGCCATGACCAGGATGACGGCGGTGCTGATCGCGATGTTCGGCCAGGTGCTGGCGGCGCTGGCGCCGAAGACGGCCAGCACCGCCGGGGACAGCACGACCACCACCGAGATCGTCCCGGCCAGGCAGCCCGCCAGCATCAGCCAGCCGACGATGAAGCCGAGGTAGGGGTTGATCGCCCGGCCGACCCACTCGAAGGACGCGCCGCAGTTGGCGTTCCAGTGGTTCAGCCTGCGGTAGGTGTTGGCCAGGATCAGCATCGGGATGCCGCACAAGACGATGACCGGCCCGCCGCCGTAAGCGGCGGCCGCCGCCAGGCCGGCCAGCGTGACCGCCATGGTCGCGGCGGGAGCGGACGAGGCCAGGCCGATGATCGTGTCCTGGGCGACCCCGATCGCGTCCGGTTCCAGCCGCGCGGGGATAACGGAGACCTCGACGGGCCGCGGGATCGCGGTCGGCGAATGTTCGGTCATGAGCACTCCCTTTGTCTCGTGCCGGTCACCAATGCGCTCACAGCCGCGCGTGAAATCACTTGGGCATTGTTGCATAGCGCCATGAAGGGCGCCGAAGAAACTTTAATGAGATATTTGTTGATGAGCCGCACGCTGCCGAGATATGCATTAATGAGATATGCGTTGATGTGCGCCAAAGAGCCGGGGAGCCGCCGGCTTGGACCAGCGAGCCTTCGATCGCGGTTGCGTGACGCCGGCGGTCACGACGCGGCCGGCACGCCCGGCGCGGCCGCGGCGGCCCTCGCCGTGATCGGGCGCGGCCGGATGGCAATTTATTGATCATTTTCTATATGTGCTAGACACGTGACGCAGCAGCCGTAAATCAACCAATGTGAACTCTCGCGGCGGCGGCCCGTCGGCTATTGCCTCGCAATCATTCTTCATTTACCGTCTGGAATTAAGGGCAAAAAAAGGCCTTTCTCGCCCTAAGCGGCACGATGTTCGCTTCGTGCCGAGCCACCCCAGACGGGAGACGCGCCATGTCATCTCCAGCCAGCAGCAGTGCCGCGCCGCCAGGGGCGCAGTCTCCCGACCGTCCCGCCAGCGGACTCAAGGACGCCGCGCTGCGCTTCGGCGACGTCATGATCATGTCCATGGCCAGCTGCGGCCCGACGCAGAGCATCGCGGTCACGCTGGCCGCCCTGCTGGCCACCGTCGGCTACGCCAGCTTCCTGCCGATCGCGATCTGCTTCGTCCCGATGCTCGGCATCGCGCTCGGCTACCAGCGGCTCAATGCCTGGCAGCGCAGCGCGGGCGCGACGTACTCCTGGGTAGGCCGGGCGCTCAACCCGCACGCGGGCTTCTTCTCCGGCTGGATCATGCTGATGTACTACTGCGTGGGCACGACGAGCCTCACGGTCCCGCTCGGTACTTACCTGCTGAGCTTCTTCAGCGACTCGGCCGCCAGCAACACCGACTACGTGGCCGCGGTCGGCACCGGGTTCGACCTCCTCGTCCTGGTCATCGCCGCGGTCGGCATCCAGCTGTCGGCCCGGTTCCAGTGGGGCTGGGCGATCTTCGAGTACGGCCTGCTCGTCGGCTTCTCCGTCGCCGCGCTCATCGGCATCTACGGCCACAGCCTGCACCACACCGTGCACGTCTCGGGTTCCTGGTTCACCATCGGCGGCGCCGGCGGGTTCAGCGCGCTGGTCTCCGGCCTGGTGCTCGCCATCTTCCTGTACTCCGGCTGGGACACCGCCGCCTACGTCAGCGAGGAGGCCAGGGGCAAGCAGGCCGGCCGGGCCGGCGTGACCAGCGTGGTGCTGCTCTTCGTCATCTTCGCCGCCGTCATCCTCGGGG
>DAHWEX010000517.1 GCA_027326205.1 Actinomycetota bacterium | reverse complement strand
GCGTGGCGTTCTCTCCCGACGGGAAGACAGTGGCCACCGTCAACGGCGACGGCGCCGTCGGCCTCTGGAACGCGGCGTCCGGGCAGCCGGTCAACGTCATCTTCTCGGCACTGTCCGGGGTGTACGAAGACGCCAACGGCTCGGTGGCGTTCGACCCGACCGGAAAGTACCTGGCAACGAGCTACGATGCCCCCTCGGCGGAGTTGCGCCACGCCGCCACCGGAGCGCCCATCGCCACGATTCCCCCGCAGGCGGACGGCGCGTGGATCAACGCCGTGGCCTTCGGCGGCGACGCCCAGACGCCGCTGCTCGCCGTCGCCAGCGCCGCCGCGCCGCTGCAGGCGGGGTCGGTCAGCCTGCTGAACATCCCCGACGGCTCGTCGGCCCTGACGCTCACCCGATCCAACACCGGCCTCGGGGCACTGGCCTTCGCCGGCTTCCGGCTCGCCGCCGTCAACACCGACGGGACGGTCTCGTCCTGGGACGTCGCGGGCGGTTCGGGCGATAACCGCATCTTCCAGAACGCGCAGGCGAACGCGCGGTCCATCGCCTTCAAACCCGGCGGCAGCCAGCTGATGACCGGCAACGGTGACGGCACCGCCACCATCTGGGACTGGGCGACCCAGGAGATCGTCACGACGCTCGACGCCGGCGCCAGCTCCCCGATCAGGTCCGTCGCCTTCAGCCCGAGCCCGGCCAGGGCGGGCTTCGCCGCCGGCGGCACCGACCTTGTGCTCTGGACCTAGCGGCCGGGGGAGTGCGGCGGGAGTCGCTCCAGTTCCGCCCGCGCCCGCGCCCGCCAGGTAAGCAGCGCGGAGTCGTCCAGTTCGGCGAAGTCGGTGTCGTTCTCGCTGTCCCGCATGGTTTGCCCCTGGTAGTTCGTCGTGACCGGTTGGCGCGCCCCGCCGCGCTGGGCGGTTGATCGCGCGGCGGGGCGTACCCCAAGGGTGGCGAAACCGGCGTATCGTTCGCCATGCCCACGCAGCGGCAGCGCTCGATTCCTATGCGTGGTGGAATTATGTCCCTGAAAGTGGTCGACCGTACTAGACGGTGGTGGTGTAGTCGTGTCCGCCGCGCCAGTTTCGGCCGTCTGCGGCGCGGGCTGACGCCTTTGGCTCAGTCCGTGTTCTCCTGATTCAGGACGATGGCGTTCGCCGCTCCCGATGTTGCCGTCTGGAGCTACGCGGTCATCATCTTCTTCGCGGTGCGTGCCGTCGTCCGGGCGATCAGCGTAGGCCTCAGCAGGCGCCGGGATCGCGGCACCGCCGGATGATGGCCGGGCTGCTGCCCGCGGCTCAGGTATAGGCTATTCACTACCGTCCCGCCGGTTACGCGAGAATGGCGTGCGGTTTCATGCCCCGAACTGCCTGGCCGTCGTGCCGCGCACTGGTTTATCGAATCTCGGAGCAGTGATGAACGCTCCGTGCGGAGAAAGGCGGTTTGATGACCACCGGCGAGAGCGCCGCACCGGGCAACGGCAAGACCGGGCCACTGCCGTTCGACACCAGCAAGCCGCACCAGGCCCGGGTGTACGACTACCTGCTCGGCGGCAAGGACAACTTCGCCACCGACCGGGACGCCGCGCAGGCGCTGCTCGCGGTTTATCCGGGCGCGGGTTACACCGCCCACGCGAACCGCTCGTTCCTCGGCCGCGCCGTCCGCTACCTCACCGCCGAGGCGGGGATCCGCCAGTTTCTCGACATCGGCACCGGCATCCCGACCGCCGGCAACACCCACGAAGTCGCCCAGGCCATCGCGCCCGAGACCCGGGTGGTCTACGTCGACTACGACCCCATCGTCCTCGCCCACGCCCGCGTCCTGCTCGACAGCCACGAAGCCGGCGCCACCGAGTACATCGACGCCGACCTGCGCGACACCGACAAGATCCTCACCCGGGCCGCCGGCCTGCTCGACTTCACCAAGCCGGTGGCGATCACGATGCTCGCCATCCTGCACGCGATCCCGGACAGCGACAACCCGCACGCGATCGTGACCAAGCTGCTCGACGCGGTGCCGCCCGGCAGCTACCTGGCCATCTCCCACGCGGCGTCGGACCTGCTCGACCAGGAAACGATGCGCAGCTTCGCCGATTCCTGGAACAACCGGGGCCAGCAGCACATCACCTGGCGCACCCGCGATCAGGTCGCGCGGTTCTTCGCCGGCACGGACCTGGTGGAGCCCGGCCTGGTGCGGGTGGACGAATGGCACCCGGTCCCCGGCGCCGTCAACGCGGGCAAGTCGAACGAGTGGGGCGCGGTCGGCAGGAAACGGGGACTCGCTAACCCTTGACGCGTCTCGCGGGTAGCAGCCGACGCGTTCGCGACAGCGAACGACGTCGCCGCCGGATGCGCCCTTCGGAAGACACTCTCGTCAAACGGGTCCGTTACGCGCGGGCCGGGATCGAGCACTACCGGATCGTGCGGCTCATCCCGTACGACGGCCCGGCGAATTCCGTGCGCTGGCAACAGCGGCGGCCTGCCTCACGCGGCGCCTCCTTCGCCCACGTCATCGGCGAAACGCGGGCCGCATCATCGAAGTTACCGGCCCGCAGGGCGAGCCGGGCCAGGTCAACGAGCGGATGAAGGGACCTGCGGCGGCCTCAGCGGTGGTGGTTGAGCTCGGTCATCAGCGGCATCGCGTTCCTCCTGCGGCGACCACGACCCTGATTGAGTTAAGCGGTCCGCCCGGTTGTCAGGGTGTTCCGGCGGCACGCCGTGCGCGGCGCGGGGCAAGATGAGCGAGTGTCCTTGCTCGACGTGTTCGCCGCCGCCGCCGAAGGCCGCTACCCGCCGCCCGACGGGACAGTCGAGGTGCATCCCGACGCGCCAGGCAAGGCGTGCGGGGTGGTCGGCTTCCCGGCCCGCTTCTACGTCCTGGCCCCGGTCGACCCGGACTGGGTGCAGGCCCAGCTACCGCCCGGCGACTACTCGGCTCCGCTCGGCGCCCGGTTCCTCGTCGCACTCGCCGGCCAGGTCGGCGCGCACCCCGGCTCCGCCGACGCCCTGCTGGCGGCCCGCGCCCACGGCCACGGCAGCGACCTGGAACTGCGTGAGCTGGTCGGCGACGGCCACCCGCGGGTGCGCCGGGCGCACCGCTACCGGGACGAGGTCCGCGCCTGGCAGACCCCCGACGGAGCGGGCTGCCTGATCATCGGGCGGGGACTGGCGGGCCGCTGGGAACTCGCCTACGAGGTCGACCCGGCCGCGCGGGGCAGGGGCCTGGGCCGGGCGCTCGCGGCCGCCGCGCTCGGCCTGCTGCCAGCAGGCACGCCGCTGTTCGCCCAGGTGGCACCGGGCAACAGCCACTCGATGCGGGCGACGCTGGCCGCGGGCTACCGGCCAATCGGCGCCGAGGTGCTCCTGCGGGCCGGCGAACCCGGTCCCGGTGACTGATTCCCGCGGCCGGGCGCGGACGACCGGGCTTCTCGGGGAGGGCGGCGGGCTGGGCGCGGTCGCCTGCCGGCTCGATCTCGGCCGCGGGCTCGGTGTGGAGCGGTTCGATTATCATCGCCAGTTCGGCTAGATCAACACGTGCTATTCGGCTACTTAAACAGCATAGTGGCGGCTAGATGACCATGAACCGATAGTGTTCCCGCATGGCACCGGTACCGCCCTCACAAGCCTCCGCTGCCGCTCGCGCGATCACGGCGGCTGCCCTGGGCCGCGATCCTGGCCCTATGGCCGCCGCTGAGAGCAGCTCCCATCACGTCTACGTCGGCTCGGATGCCGTCGTGAAGATCATCGACGCCGGTCGCCACTCGCGGCTGGACCGGGAGATCGCGCTCGTGCCTCACCTGCCCGCCGGCCTCACCGCCCCGCTGCTCGCAAGCGGGCGCTGCCAGCTGGAGACGGGCGAGGTTCGCTACGCCTGCTACGCCCGTGTGCCGGGGAGCGCGCCCGGCATGGGCATGCCAGGCACGGACAGCGCGACCGCGCTCACGCTGGCCGAGGAGGCGGTCCAGCGGCTCAGCGGACTGCACGGCTGGACGCCCGCGGGTCACGCGGAGCAGACCCTGGGAGAGCCCCTTGACCACGGCGGGTTTGTCAGCCGCGCCGCGCTGCTCGCCGAGGGCGAGAACCTCGCTGCCCAGGACCGGGACGGGATCGTGCCCCGCCACCTCCTCGACGGCCTGACGGCGATAGCCCAGCGCGCGCCGCTGCGCGCACGGGCAGTCGTCCGGGTTCACGCGGACTGTCACTGGGGAAACTGGCTCGCGTCCGGCCCGAGCGTGACGGCGCTGCTGGACTTCGAATGGGCCCGCTTCGGTGAGCCAGCCGACGACTGGTTCTTCCTGGCTCGGTTCAGCGGTACGCACAGGGAGGCGGTTCTCGACGTCATCGCCCGTGCCACGACGACTTCCCCGGAAACCCTCCGGGCACAGTGCGAGGTCCGCGAAGCGGCCTACCTCGCCTCCGACCTCCGCGCCGCGCTCGAGTACCCCGGTACCCGCGCGGCGATGGCCGCTGACCGGCTGCGCGGACTGGAGGAACTCATCGACGGGCGCTCCTGGTGGCGCCACACCGCGGCCGGCCGGCCCTAGCCGCAGAGAAGAAAGTGGAGCTGGCCCTGAGCGCGACAGCCCCGCGTCCGCCTGATCCGCTCTCGCGTCTCGGGATAAGGCGGTCCAGATGGCGCTGATCGGGAGTGCGGTGATCCTGTCTGCGAGCGGGAAGGCGTGCGGGCC
>DAHWEX010000500.1 GCA_027326205.1 Actinomycetota bacterium | reverse complement strand
CGGCCTTCCAGCTCAAGGACTTCGTGGACCGCCAGATCAAGACCTACTCCGGCGGACAGCGTCGGCGCTTGGACGTCGCGCTCGGCGTGATCCATTCACCCCAGGTCATCTTCCTGGACGAGCCGACGGCCGGGCTGGACCCGCCGAGCCGGGCTCGCATGTGGCAGGAGGTGCGCAGGCTCCGCGACAACGGCATGACGATCTTCCTCACCACGCACTATCTCGATGAGGCCGATGCGCTCTGCGACCGGATCTCGATCATCGATGCGGGCCTGATCGTCGCCGAAGGCACCCCGGCGGACCTCAAGCGCGAGATCTCCGGCGACGTCGTCGTCGTCGACCTGGCCGCGGCCGACACCGCTGGCGTGCCAGAACCCGCAACGATCCTGGAAGCAGCCAAGGTCCTCACCGATCAGCCGTACGTGGAATCCTGCGAGACCATCGAGCACACACTACGGCTCTATGTGGACAGCGCCGCCACAGCCATCCCGCAGATCATGCGCGCGCTCAGCGGCAAGGGGATCGGACCAGGAGCGATCGAGACCCGCCGGCCGAGCCTTGACGATGTGTTCCTGGCCAAGACCGGCCGCGCTCTTGATGACTAGCCCGGGGGTCGCCTCCCTCGCCGCACCCCCGGCTGAGACTGACTCAGGCATTCGCCAGAAGGAGGAAACGCGCAGCGATGAAGCACGTCCGCGATACATGGCTGATCTTCCAGTACGAGGTCGCGCTGCTGGTACGTAACCCCGCGACTGTCGCGATCACTCTGATCCAGCCCATCACTTACCTGCTGTTGTTCACTCCGTTCCTCAAGTCGGTCATGCACGTCTCCACCTACGGCAACGCATTTCAGATCTACGTGCCGTCGCTGTTCGCGGCCATAGGCGTGTTCAACGGCATGTTCGCCGGGTTCACGCTGCTCGCCGCGGTTCGTCAGGGCGTGGTCACCCGCCACCGGGTGACGCCGGCCAGCCGGGTCAGCCTGCTGCTGGGACGGCTGCTGATGCATATCCTGCTGATCGTGTTTCAGGCCGTGGTCGTCACGGTGGCCGCCATCGCGCTCGGCCTGCGGGTGCAGCCGGCCAACTTCCTCATCAGTCTGGTGCTGCTGTCGCTGATGTCGGTGCTCAGCGTCTCGATCGGCTATGACCTGGTGCTCCTGGTTCCCAACGAGGGCTCGCTCGGCACGCTGGTCAACTCGATTTCCCAGCCGGTCTCGCTGCTGGCCGGGGTCCTGATCCCGCTTTCCGTCGCACCGCAGTGGGTACGGGATGTCGCCGACTGGAATCCGTTCGCCTGGGGGACCAACGGCATGCGGGCCATCTTCCAGGGCCATATCGGCACCAACGTCGTCTGGCAGGCAAGCCTCATCATGGGCGTGGTGGCCCTGGTGACCCTGGTGTTGTCGTCACGGCTTTTCAGCCGCGAGATTGCATGACGGCACAGCACCCGATTTGCCGCTCGCTGCGGCATGCCAATGATTTCAGGTGCCTAATGCCACTTCTGGCTCCTGGGCTTCGAAGCATTTCCTCAGGTGCGCCGCGGCCTGCGCGATCGCAGCCCGGCTGGCATCCAGCGTTCCGGCCATCGTGAAGAAGCCGTGCGCCATGCCGGGATAACGGCTGAGGCCGACCGGCACTCCCTCGTCGGCGAGCCGACGGGCGTACGCCTCGCCCTGGTCGCGCAGCGGGTCGTATTCGGCGGTGATGACGAGCGCCGGCGGCAGTCCCGCGAGGCTCTCGGCGCGGAGCGGCGAGGCCAGCGGGCTGGCCGCGTCCCCTGGACCCCGCAGGTAATGCCGCCGGTACCAGGCGACCGAGCGGCGGTTGAACAGGAACGGATCGTCGGCGCCGTCCGCGGGCTCATCGTCGGCAAGCTGATCGGTGTTGGGGTACACCAGGAGCTGGCCGGCTAGCGCCAGGCCATCGGCCCGGGCGAGCAGCGTCGCCGCCGCGGCCAGGTTCCCGCCGGCGCTATCGCCGCCGACCGCCAGGCGAGAGGGGTCCGCACCGATCTCGGCGGAGTGCCCGGCGACCCAACGCAGTGCCGCGTAGCAGTCGTCGACTGCCGCCGGGAACGGGTGCTCGGGTGCTAGCCGGTAGCCGGGAACGACGACCAGGGAGCCGGATGCGTTTGCCAGGGCGCGGCTGACCCCGTCGGCTGTGTCGATGCTGCCCAGCACCCAGCCGCCGCCGAAGAAGTAGAGCAGCGCGGGCAGTGGCCGCTGGCCCGCGGGCCGGTAAAGCCGCAACGCCAGGTCGCCACCGGGCCCGGGAATCCTCAGGCTGGTCACCTCGTGAACCGGTTCCGGCTCCCCGCCGCTGTCCCTGATGGAGGTGAGGTCAGCGGTCCTGGCGGCGGCTAGCGACATGCTGTACAGCGGCGGGACGTTATCACGCGCACGCTGGTCGCGCATTGCCTGCAGTTGCGGGTCCAGGGGCACGGCCCACGCCCTTTCGGTTGTTCCGGCAGTCGCTTCGGTACTTGCCCCCGCATCGTAAGCTATTGTCGCTACCATTGCCACGATTGATTATTTGATGTATAGATAGTGGTTGCGGTAATGACATTTCGCAGTTGATCGCTAATGCGGTCATGTCACGAGGGCGGTTGACTGGCCCAATGGTTGAACTAGCGCGCGAGTCGTTGCACACATCGGTTACCGACCCGGTGGCGGCGTCAATGAATTTCCTCAACGAAATCGCGAGCCGGTTTCCCGCGGCGATTTCCCTTGCCGCCGGCCGGCCATTCGATGAGTTCTATGAAGTGACGGAGATCGAGCGCTACCTGGCTGCGTATATCGCTCACCTGCGCGCTGGGGGGATGAGTGAGGCGCGGGTCCGGCAGGCCATCTTGCAGTACGGCCGGACGAATGGCCAGCTCGGGATGATGATCTCGCGGATGCTGGAGATCGACGAGGGTATCAGCGTCCCGGAAGAGTCGGTCATGGTGACGTCGGGTTGCCAGGAGGCGATGATCATCGCCCTGCGGGGCCTCGCCGCGGAACCCGAGGATGTCGTCCTCGCCGCCGAGCCGTGCTACGTCGGCTTCACCGGTGCCGCGCGCGTGCTGGGCGTTCCCGTGGTCCCGGTTCCGGAGAGCGCGCAGGGGCTTAGCCCGGAAGCGGTCGCGCGGGTCGCGCGGGAGGTGCGTGCCAGCGGGCGCCGGCCGCGTGCCCTGTACGTGGTGTCGAACTTCGCCAACCCGTCTGGCATCTCGCTGAGCGACGAGGCGCGGCGCGGGCTGCTCGAGGTCGCGGCCGCTGAGGACCTGCTGATCCTGGAGGATGACCCGTACGGGCTGTTCGGGTCCGATGACAGGTACCGCCCGACGCTGAAGTCGCTGGACACCGATCAGCGGGTCATCTACCTTGGCTCGTTCGCCAAGTCGGTGTTCCCGGGGGCCCGGGTGGGCTTCCTCGTCGCGGACCAGGCCGTCGTCAGCGCCGATGGCCACCGCAGCCTACTGGCTGATGAGCTTTCGACGGTCAAGAGCATGGTCACCGTCAATACCTCTCCGATCGCCCAGGCCGTCATCGGCGGCGTGCTCGCCTCGTGCGGGTACAGCCTGCGGGCG
>DAHWEX010000478.1 GCA_027326205.1 Actinomycetota bacterium | reverse complement strand
CGCCCGCCCCCGGCCGCGCGGCTCCAACCACCCCAGAGAAAGGCTCACCCAGTGAACCAGCTCCTGACCGACGACGACCCGAAGC
This sequence comes from Actinomycetota bacterium, assembly GCA_027326205.1. Lineage (GTDB taxonomy): Bacteria > Actinomycetota > Actinomycetes > Streptosporangiales > Streptosporangiaceae > Trebonia. The sequence continues at coordinate 13,574 of DAHWEX010000478.1, read as the reverse complement.
TGGCCGCCGTCGACGTCCTCCTGGCCGACCCGGAATCCCTCGCCGACGACGTGCTGGAAAGTTGCTTGTACCTGCTGCGCGAACGGCTCACCGCAGCGACGGCGGGCCCGCGGGCCGCACCGTGACAACCACGTCTGGCCGATGTCATGAGCGTCCGCCGAGTACGGCGTCAGCCGGGCGGTGATCGGGCGCGTGCTGGCCGTCCTTGAGCGCGAGGGGCACGTCTCACCCGACGAGCACGACCGGTACCACGCCAACGCCAGCTACCTGTCGCACCAGCTGCAGCTCACCCGCAACACCCTTGAGCTCGTCGAACGCTACACCTCGCGGCTGCTCGTGACGCTGGGAGCCGACCCGGCCGACCCCGTGCTGCGGCAGCCGTGGTTCCAGGTGCGGCGAAGGCATCCGTGACCTGGCAATTCACGACCACAGCGGCAATCAGGCGCCGCATCCGCGAACCCGGGCGCGCTCGCCGTGAGGAGGTCGCGGGTAAGAATGGCGAACCGCAGGCCGAACTTGTCATGCAGCTCACCCTGCCACTGCTCGACGAGCCCACCCGGTGCGACGATCAGGCACCGGGCGAGGTCTCCGCGCAGCAGCAGTTCCTTGATATACAGCCCCGACATGATCGTCTTGCCCGCACCGGGGTCGTCGGCGAGCAGGAACCGGAGCGGCACCTTGGGCCAATCGGCGAACCGAACGAGTGTTTGCAGATCCGGCGCTTGCTGCTATAGCGACAGCAACGGCACATTCACGCGGAGCCCGGGAGAGATAACAGCAACAGGCGCGGAGCGCTGGATGGGGGGGCGGGGTCCTAGGGGGTGGTGCGCTCCAGGACGAAGAGCGGGATCAGGCGGTCGGTCTTGCGCTGGTAGTCGGCGTACGGGGGGTAGGCGGCGACGGCCCGCTCCCACCAGGCGGCGCGCTCCTCGCCGGTGATCTCGCGGGCGGTCATCTCCCAGGTCTGGGGGCCGTCCTGCAGCACCACGTGCGGGTCCTTGCGCAGGTTGTATACCCACAGCGGGTTCTCCGGTGCGCCGCCCTTCGAGCCCACGGCCAGGTAGTCGCCCTCGTGCTCGACGCGCATCAGCGGCGTCTTGCGGACCGCGCCGGTCTTGGCGCCCCGGTTGGTGACGATCACCACCGCCATCCCGGTATCCCGCAGCGTCGTGCCGGCCGTACCGCCGGAGCCCTCGTACTCGTCTACCTGATCACGGACCCACTGCGCCGTGCTCGGCACGTACTCACCGTCAATAGCCATGTCTACATCCAACACCGTGGCGCCGCGCGGTCTTCCTGGCCCCCCGCCCCGGCGTGCACCCGGCGTCCCCGGCCGGCCGCGCGGGCGGCGTCCGCCTGCGCCGCGGCGCTATCGCTCCCCGGCGGCGGGCGGCGGCAGCAGTTCGCGCACGATCCGCATGGCCTCCTCCGGCGACGCCCCGCGCCCGACGGCCACGCCCATCAGGTAACTGGTCCACGGCACCGCGACCCGCACCACGTTGTGCGCGATGTCCCCGGTCAGGTCGAGCATCTGGTTGCGGAGGTCCTGAGGCAGCACGTCCGCGACAGGGACCCCGAGGGCCGCTCCAGCCCGCGCGAGCCATTCCTCAACGTCAGCCATGAAATCTCCCTTCCCACGTTCCGCGGCGGTCCGCCGGCCGCGATCGCCGCGTACCGCCCCGGTGGATCTGGCCCGCGCGCCGAACCCGGGCAGAAGCACCGCGCTCCGCCAATTCGCTGACTTCCCGGTCGCTCCGGCAAGCCCCGATCGCTCCGGAAAGCTAGGCGTCAGACTACGGCAGCCGGGAAGTCACGACAGGCTGGCCCGTGGCCGCGGCGTAACGCGCGGCACGTCGGTCTTGCGTTCGCATCGCGTCGCCGGCAATATTGCGTCGCCGGCAATACCGCGTCGCCGGCAATACGGCGTTGGCTAGTCGCCAACATTGGTCGGGATGACAGGATTTGAACCTGCGGCCCCTTGACCCCCAGTCAAGTGCGCTACCAAGCTGCGCTACATCCCGCTATCGCCGGGAAAACCCGGCCAGCGCTCATACCTTAGCGCATCCGGGCGCCCAGCGGGTAACCAAAAGCGCGCCACCGCCGGGTGCGAAGAACGGTGGTCCGTCCGGCTAGCATCGATTGCGATGCCCAACACCAGGCCGCTCCCGCAACGGTCCGCACAGCCGAGTCAGCCAGGCGTGCGGTCCCGCCCCGGCCGCGCGCGCCGCTACCTCAGGCGCGCCGCCAAGGCCGTCGCGGCGGTCACCGCCGTGCTCGCCCTCGCCGCCGGCGCGCTCTGGGTGCTCACCCCGAGCGCCAGCCAGGCGACCGCAATCGCCGCGGCTCAGGCGAAGCAGCACGGTATCGCCTACCCCGGCCCCAACGTGCCCGCGAACTTCTCCCGGCCCCTGGTCGCCACCGAGGACCACCGGTTCTACATCGAGCCCGGTGTCGACCCGTTCGCGGTCGCCCGGGTCGTCTGGGCGAAGGTCAGCAACGGCAGCGACCAGGGCGGCGCGACCCTGGAGCAGCAGCTCGCCAAGCTGCTCTACACGCCGGGGCAGACCGGCTGGCGGACGGAGCTCAAGCAGGTGACGCTCGCGGTCAAGCTCAACGTGGCGTACTCCAAGCAGGAGCTACTCAACCTGTACGCCGAGGTCGCCTACTACGGTCACGGCTTCTACGGCCTTGAGGCGGCGAGCTGCGGGTACTTCGGCCACCCGGCCAGGGACCTGACCGTCGTCCAGGGCGCGATGCTGGCCGGGGTGGTCAACGCCCCGAGCATCGACGACCCCATCAGCCAACCCGCCAACGCCAGGGCCCGGTTCGAGCACGTCATCGCCCGCATGCGGGCCGTGGGCTACCTGAGCAAGGCACAGGCCGCCCTCGCGCTGCGCACGCCGCTCGGCCTGAAGGCAAACGCCAGCCCCCGTTGCTAGCGGCCGGCCCGGCTGCTACGGGATCGTCACCGGCGCGGTGACCTCGACGGCCAGCGGCTCGGCCGCGGGCGCGTCGGTGAAGACGAACTTCCGGTAGCAGACCAGCCGGAACAGCGTCGCGAACACGATGCCGATGACGGTCGCGACGTTGAGCGAGAGCCGGTCGGTGTTGTGCAGCACGTAGTGGTTGAAGTCGACGAAGGCCGTCTGGATCAGCGTGCCGACCACGTTGAAGAAGACGAACAGCACGGTCTCGCGCCCCATGTTGGCGGTCTTGCGGTGCCGGAACGCCCAGTAGCGGTTGCCGAGGTAGGCGAAGCAGGTCGCGATCGCGTTCGCCGCGACGACCGAGGTCGTCGGCCCGGCGTGCCCGTACAGCGCGTTCTGGATCGCGAACGTGATAATCGTGCTCACGACGCCCACGATGCCGAACTTGCCGATCTCGTGGATCAGGACTCGAAACCGGTCATAGGTACCGCGGATCACGCTCAACTGGCTCAGTTCCTCTCAACGGGCAGACGACCGGGTCGTGCGCTGTCCCCGGTAGCACGACCTGGTTGTACATTACCCGGGCCCACCGGCTGTCCAGGAGGACGACACGAAAACGTAAGTCCGGTGCCCACGTCAAAACCATTTCGGTATCAGCGGGGCCGCCGGGTATCCTCCGTCGAGTGCCTGAGGTACTTGTGCGCGCCAGGGGCCTGACGAAGCGGTTCGGCGGCTTCACCGCGGTGGACGGGATCGACTTTGACCTTTTCCGGGGTGAGGCCTTCGGCTTCCTCGGCCCGAACGGCGCCGGGAAGTCCTCCACCATGCGCATGCTCGGCTGCGTATCGCCGCCGAGCGCTGGCGAGCTTACCATTCTGAACGGCGACCCCGTGCGCGACGGGCCGGCGATCCGGTCACGGCTTGGCGTCGTCCCGCAGGAAGACACCCTCGACAGCGAGCTGACCGTCCGCGAGAACCTCCTGGTCTACGGCCGCTACTTCGGCCTGCCGCGCAGGCTGATCGACGAGCGCACCGACCAGTTGCTCGAGTTCGTGCAGCTCACCGAGCGCGCCGGGGACCAGGTCGAGCCGCTGTCCGGCGGGATGAAGCGCCGCCTCACGATCGCGCGGAGCCTGATCAACGACCCCGACATCCTCATTCTCGACGAGCCCACGACCGGCCTCGACCCGCAGGCCCGGCACGTCGTCTGGGACCGCCTGTACAACCTCAAGCAGCGCGGCGTCACGCTCGTCCTCACCACGCACTACATGGACGAGGCCGAGCAGTTGTGCGACCGGCTGGTCGTGATGGACCACGCCGCGATCGTCGCGGCGGGCACCCCGCGCGACCTCATCGCCCGGTACTCCACCCCGGAGGTGCTGGAACTGCGGTTCGCGCCCGGGGCGCAGGAGGTCGCGGCGGAAAAGATCAAAGACCTCTCTCCCGAACGACTGGAGGTGACCGCCAACCGCATCCTGGTCTACGCCGCCGACGGAGACGAGTTCCTGGCCCGGGTGCACGCGGCGGGCATCGAGGCGCTCACCGAACTGGTGCGCAGGTCCACCCTCGAGGACGTCTTCCTGCACCTGACCGGCCGCACCCTGGTGGACTGAGCCGCGCACGAAGGATGTGGTGTCTATGGCGGTTGGCTACCGCGCTGACGGGCCTCCCGCCACCCTGCCGAGAGCGCCGGGTGCCACCGTGCTGGCGGTCCGGGCGCTGCGGTGCTGGCTGGTCATGTACCGGCGGACCTGGCGCGGTTCGGCCTGGACGTCGGTGTTCGGGCCGCTGTTCTACCTGGGCGCGATGGGCTACGGCCTCGGCTCGCTGGTGGACAAGAACGGCACCGCGGCGCTGGGCGGCGTGCCGTACGTGGTGTTCGTCGCCCCCGCGGTGCTCTGCGTGCAGGCGATGAACACCGGCATGTCCGCCTCCCTGTACCCCGTCTTCGGCTCGCTGCGCTGGAACGCGGTCTACCTCGCGGCCCGGGCGACGACGCTCCGCCCCGCGGACATCTGCCGCGGCCACGTCCTGTTCATGGCGCTGCGGATCGCGATGAACAGCGCCTGCTTCATCGTCTTCATGGCGGCGTTCGGGCTGATCAGGTCGGCGTGGGGGGTGCTGCTGCTGCCGGCCGCGCTGCTGACCGGGCTCGCGTTCGCCACGCCGACCGCCGCCTGCGTGATCACGGTCAGGCGCGAGGCCTCGCTCAACTACCCGGTGCGGTTCGGCGCCGTCCCGCTGATGCTGTTCTCCGGCACGTTCTTCCCGGTCACCCGGCTGCCCGGCTGGATCCGGCCCGTCGCCTACGCGACGCCGCTCTGGCACGGCGCCGCGCTGTGCCGTGCGCTCAGCACCGGCACGGCGTTCGCCAGCACGGGTGACGCCGCCTCGGCCGCCATCCATGTCTGCTACCTGACCGGGCTGAGCGCGCTCGGCTTGTGGCTGGGCGGCCGCACCTACCGCGGGCGGCTGTATGTCTAGGCCACCGGCGCGTTCGGGATCGTGGGTTGAGTCCTTGCCCGGGGCGCGCGGGCTGCGGCTGATCGAGCGGCACGCCCGGCTCTACCGGCGGATGTGGCTGATCATCGTCGCGGGCGCGGTGGAGCCGCTGTTCTACATGCTGTCGGTCGGCGTCGGCATCGGCGGCTTGATCGGGACCGTGACCGGGCCGGACGGGCAGGCGGTGCCGTACCGCGCGTTCGTCGCGCCCGGGCTGCTCGCGGTGTCAGCGCTCAACGGGGCGCTCAACGACTCGACCTTCAACATCTTCGGGCGGCTGAAGTTCGAAAAGCTCTACGACGCGGTCGTCGCCACCCCGCTCGGCCCCCGGGACATCGCGTTCGCCGAGATCGGCTGGGCGGTGCTGCGCGGCGTGATCTACTCGGTCACGTTCCTCGCCGTGATCGCCGCGATGGGGCTGGTCGCCTCGCCCTGGGCGCTGCTCGCCCTGCCGGGAGCCGCCCTGATCAGCTTCGCGACCGCCGCCATCGGCGTGTTCCTCACCACGTACATGAAGTCCTGGCAGGACTTCGACTACATCGTGCTCGTCTCCGCGCCGCTGTTCCTTTTCTCCGGGACGTTCTTCCCGCTGTCGGTGTACCCGCGCTTCGTCGGGGTGATCATCGAGTGGTCGCCGCTCTACCAGGGGGTGGTGATCCTCCGCGACCTGGTGCTCGGCGTGCCGTCACCCGACCTGGCCTGGCGGGCGGCGTACCTGATCGCGCTCGGGGCCGCGGGACTGGCGCTGGCGGGACGGCGGATCGCCACGTTGCTGCTGGTATGAGACGGTAGGCTACGGGCGTGCTTGGGGAGGGATCGGTCCGGGCGGTAGCGGCCGAGGAGGCAGGCGGCGCCGCGGGCGACCCCGGCAGGCCGCCGCGCCCGCGCCGCGTGCCCGCCGCGCTGCGCCGGGCGCTCACCGCCCCGCCGGGCAGCGCCTGGCGGGATCCGGTGACCTGGACGGTCGCGGCGCTGGCGCTGGGCGCCTACTTCACCATCTCGCTGTTCCGGCTGCTCACGCTGACCCCCTCCTCCTACGACCTCGGCATCTACACCGAGTTCGTCCGGCAGCTGTCGCAGTTGCACGCCCCGGTCGTCGACATCATGGCCCCCGGGTTCAACCTGGAGGGCGATCACTTCCAGATCGCGGTCGGCGTGCTCGCCCCGTTCTTCCGGCTCTGGCCCACGCCGGCGACGCTGCTGTTCTTCCAGGCGCTGTTCGCCGCCGTGTCGGTCTTTCCGGTGGTCACGGCCGCGTCCCTGCTGACCGGGCGGAGCACCGGGCGGCTGATCGGGTTCGCGTACGCGTTCTCCTGGGGCCTGCAGCAGATGATCGCCTTCGACTTCCACGAGGTCGCCCTCGCGGTGCCGCTGTTCGCGTTCTCGGTGTCCGCGCTCGTCTGCCGCCGTCCCCGCGCGGTGATCGCGTGGGCGCTGCCGCTCGTGTTCGTGAAGGAGGACCAGGGCTTCACCGTGGCCGCGATCGGCTTGCTGCTCGGGGTGACCGCCGCGTACCCGGGGCTGCTGCCCGCCCGCCCGGCCGTCCCCGCCGCCGCGGCGGTGCCGCCGCTCCGGCGGCCGCCGCGGCTGCCCGCCTGGCTGGGCGGGCGGTTCCTGCCGCGCACCCCGCTGGACTACCCGTACATCGCCCTGTGGGGCGGGGTCTTCCTGCTGGCGTGGGGCCTGTTCTGGTCGACCCTCGCGATCACGGTGATCATCCCGCACTTCAACCCGCTGCACGAGTACCGCTACTGGGGGGCGGCCGGCGGCGCGCTCGGCGGCGGGAAGCCGTTCTCCGTCGGCGGGCTGCTCCACCAGACGAGCACGGCCTGGCCGACCAAGGTGCTGACCGTGGTGATGCTGCTGCTGCCCACGGCGTTCGTCGCGCTGGGCTCGCCCGTCGCCCTGCTCGCGCTCCCCAGCCTGGGGCTGCGGTTCATCTCGACCGACCCGAGCTTCTGGGGCACGGGGTGGCACTACAACGCCACCGTCATGCCGATCTTGTTCCTCGCGGCGGCCGAGGCCATCGGCCGCTGGCGGCGGCTGCCCGCGCTCGCCTGGCCGGCGGCCTTCCGCCCGCCCGTCTCCGCGCGGGCCCGGCTCCTGCGCCTTTGGCCCGGGGACCGGCTGGACGCCCTGGCGCACGCGGCCAAGACCGGCGCCGCGCGGCACGGCGGGGCGATGATGGCCGCGGTCGCGGTCGCGCTCGCCTTCCAGTTCCCGGTCAGCTCCCTGTGGCACGGCTCGACCTACACGCGCGACGCGCACGTCGCCGCCGCCGACGCGGCGATGGCCCTCGTCCCCGACGGCGCGACCGTGAGCACCAACCTCGACCTGCTCGCCCCGCTGGCGGCCCGCACGGACACGTTCTGGATCGGGAACGCCGGCAACCCGGTGACGCGGTACATCGTCTTCGACGGCGACGACAGCGGCTACTCGCCCGCGGTGACGAACGTGCCGCCGTTCATCCGGCAGTGGTACGGCAAGGACGGCTACGTGCAGATCTTCTCCCGCGACGACGTCTACGTGTACCGCCTGGGGTAATCGCGCAGGCCCCGCCGCGCTAGGCTTTCGCGAATGGTGACCACGACCGTTGACGTCCAGCCGGGGGAACTAGCGGAGCGGCTGCGCAAGGCCGGCCTCGCCGAGGTCGACACCTCCCCGCGGCGGCGGGCGGAGTACTCCTCGGACGCCTCCAACTACCGGGTCGTGCCCGCGGCGGTGGCGTTCCCCCGGTCGGCCGACGACCTGGCGGCCGCGCTGTCGGTGTGCCGGGAGCTGGGCGTGCCGCTGACCGGCCGCGGCGCGGGCACCTCGATCGCGGGGAACGCGCTGTCGGCGGGCCTGGTGCTGGACACCTCGCGGCACCTGAACAAGGTGCTCCTCGTCGACCCGCAGGCGCGCACGGCCGTCGTCGAGCCCGGGGCCGTGCTCGACGCGGTCACCAAGGCCGCCGCGCCCTTCGGGCTGCGGTTCGGGCCGGACCCGTCCACCCACTCGCGGTGCACGGTCGGCGGGGCGATCGGCAACAACGCGTGCGGGTCGCGGGCGCTGCGCTACGGGCGCAGCGCCGACAACGTGGCCGCGCTGGACGTGCTCACCGGCGGCGGGCTGCGCTTCACCGCCGGGCGGTCCGGGAAGGACGGCCCGGGCGCCGCCGCACCAGAGGCGGAACTGCTCGCCGGGCTGCGCGCGCTCGCCGGCGGCAACCTCGCCGCGATCCGCACCGAGTTCGGCCGGTTCACCCGGCAGGTGTCCGGCTACTCCCTGGAGCACCTGCTGCCGGAGAACGGCTTCGACGTGGCCAGGTTCCTGTCCGGCACCGAGGGAACCCTCGCGCTGACCCTAGGGGCCACCGTGCGCCTGGTGGACGCGCCGCCCGCGACCGCCCTGGCGGTGCTCGGCTACCCGGACATGCCCGCCGCCGCCGAGGCCGTGCCCGGCCTGCTGCCGCACCTGCCGGTGGCCCTGGAAGGCCTGGACTCCCGGATGGTCGAGGTGTTCCGCGCCCGCCGGGGGGATGCGGCGGTGCCCGGGCTGCCGCGCGGGAGCGGCTGGCTGTTCGCCGAGACGGCGGGGGACACCGTCGCCGCCGCGGTCGACGCCGCGCGCAAGCTCGCGGCCGATGGCGGGTGCCTGGACAGCGCCGTGTTCACCGGGGCGCCGGCGGCGGCGCTGTGGCGCATCCGGGAGGACGGCGCGGGCCTCGGCGGCCGCACCCCGGCCGGCGCGCCCGCCTGGCCGGGCTGGGAGGACTCGGCGGTGCCGCCCGCCTCGCTCGGCCCCTACCTGCGCGGGCTCACCGAGTTGATGGCGGGCCACGGCCTGGACGGGCTGCTGTACGGGCACTTCGGCGACGGGTGCGTCCACGTCCGGATCGACTTCCCGCTCCGGGACCGGCCGCGGGTGCTGCGGTCGTTCATGACCGACGCCGCCAGGCTGGCCGCGTCCTACGGCGGGTCGGTGTCCGGCGAGCACGGCGACGGGCGGGCGCGCGGCGAACTGCTGCCGCTCATGTACTCCGCGGACGCGATCGGGCTGATGGGCGCGGTCAAGCACCTGTTCGACCCGGGCAACCTGCTCAACCCGGGGATCATCGTCGACCCCGCGCCGCTCGACGCCGACCTGCGGGTGCCGGCGGCGCTGCCGCTGCGGCGCGGCCTCGGCTTCGCGTACCCGCATGACGGGGGCGACTTCAGCACGGCGGTGCACCGCTGCACCGGCGTGGGCAAGTGCCGGGCGGACACCACCGCGGTCGGCGGCGTGATGTGCCCGTCGTTCCTGGCGACGCGGGACGAGAAGGACTCCACCCGCGGCCGGGCCCGGGTGCTGCAGGAACTGGCCAACGGGTCCCTGGTCTCCGGCTGGGCGGCGCCGGAGGTCGCCGAGGCGCTCGACCTGTGCCTGTCCTGCAAGGGCTGCTCAAGCGACTGCCCGGCCGGCATCGACATGGCCACCTACAAGGCCGAGGCGCTCTACCAGCGGTACCGCCGCAAGCTCCGCCCGGCGTCCCATTACTCGCTGGGCTGGCTGCCCCGCTGGGCGGCCCTCACCACCCGCTCCCCGTGGCTGGCCCGCCTGGCGAACGCCTCCCTGCGTGCCCGGCCGGCCGCGAAGCTGGTCAAGCGCCTTGGCGGCATCGACCGCCGCCGGGACCTGCCGCGGTTCGCGGCGCAGAGCTTCCGCCACTGGTTCGCCGCCCGGCCGCCGGCCGCGGCCGGCCCGGCCCGCAAGCCGGCCTACCTGTGGGTGGACACGTTCACCAACGCGTTCTCGCCGCAGGTCGGTGTGGCGGCGGTGCGGGTACTCGAAGCCGCCGGCTACGAGGTCAGGGTCACCGGGGCGAACGTCTGCTGCGGCCTCACCTGGATCTCCACCGGCCAGCTCGACGGGGCGCGCCGTCAGCTTCGCCGCACCCTGGACGCGCTCGGGCCCGCCGTGGCCGCGGGCATCCCGGTCGTCGGCCTTGAGCCGTCCTGCACGGCGGCGCTGCGCCGCGACGCGGCGGAACTGCTGCCGGACGACCCCCGGGCGGCGGCGCTGGGCGGCGCGGTCAGGACGCTGGCGGAGCTGTTGCGCTCCACCGGCGGCTGGACACCGCCCGACCTGTCGGACATCGCCGGGCCGCGCGCCGCCGTGGCGCAGCCGCACTGCCACGCCCGCGCGGTCCTCGGCTGGGACGCCGACGCCGCCCTGCTGCGGGAGGCGGGCGCGGCCGTCAGCGCGGTCGGCGGCTGCTGCGGCCTGGCGGGCAACTTCGGCGTGGAGCGGGGCCACTACGACGTCTCGGCCGCGGTCGCGGAAACCGCCCTGCTGCCCGCGGTCCGCAAGGCCGCGGCCGGGTCCGCGGCGGCGGGCGACGACCGGGCCCCGACGGTGCTGGCCGACGGCTTCTCCTGCCGCACCCAGCTGGACCAGCTGGCCGGCGTGCACGGTACCCACCTGGCCGAGCTGCTGGCGTCCCGGCTCCGCGAAGGCGACAGCGAGGATCCCGAAGCGCCGCAGGCGTAGCGTGCGGGGGCGGCCAAGCACGGCCCGGGTGAGTGTGTGCCCCGCCACCTTGTGCCACCGGGGGCGTTGTTAGGAATAATGGCGCGGGAACGCCGGCGCCGGCGCCGGCTGACGAAGGGAAAGCAAACGTTATGCCACAGCGAATCGCGATCGTGACCGGGGCCGCCCGCGGCATTGGCGCGGGGACCGCCAAGCGGCTCGCCGCCGACGGGATGGCCGTCGGCGTGATCGACCTCAGCGAGGCGGACTGCGCGCAGACCGTCGGCGAGATCGAGGAGGCGGGCGGCAAGGCGGTCGCTGTCGGCGCTGATGTTTCCAACGCCGACCAGGTGGGCGCCGCGGTCGAGAAGGTCGCCGCCGAACTCGGCGGCCCGACCGTGCTGGTCAACAACGCCGGCGTGACCCGTGACAACCTGCTGTTCAAGATGTCCGAGTCCGACTGGGACACGGTCATGAACGTCCACCTGAAGGGCGCGTTCCTGATGACCCGCGCCTGCCAGAGGTACATGGTCGACGCCAAGTGGGGCCGCATCGTCAACCTGTCGAGCCTGTCGGCGGTCGGCAACCGGGGCCAGGTCAACTACTCCGCCGCCAAGGCGGGGCTGCAGGGCCTCACCAAGACCCTGGCGCTTGAGCTCGGGAAGTTCGGGATCACCGCGAACGCGGTCGCGCCCGGCTTCGTCGTCACCGACATGACCGCGGCCACCGCCGCCCGCCTCGGCATGTCGTTCGAGGACTTCCAGGCCGGGGCCGCCAAGCAGATCCCGGTGCAGCGGGTCGGCCAGGTCGAGGACATCGCGCACGCGATCTCGTTCTTCACCAGCGAGGGCGCGGGCTACGTCTCCGGCCAGATCCTGTACCTGTCCGGCGGGCCTGTCTCCTAGGCCCCGAGAAGCGAAGGACGGCAAGGGCGTTGAGCGACCAAGAAGCAGACCTCCGCGCGCGGGTGCGCGCCTTCTGCGCCACCCACGACCCCGCGGCCACCCCGCGCGCCGCGTTCCTCAGCGCCCGGTTCGACGCCGGCCTGGCCGCCGTGCACTACCCGGTAGGGCACGGCGGCCTCGGCCTGCCGCGGACGCTCCAGACGGCCGCCGACGAGGAGTTCGCGCGCGCGGGCTCCGCGAAGCCGGACAACGGGTACAACGTCATCGGCCTCGGCATGGCCGCGCCGACGATCATCGCCTTCGGCACCGACGAGCAGCAGGCGCGCTGGCTGAAGCCGCTGTGGCTCGGCGACGAGATCTGGTGCCAGCTCTTCAGCGAGCCCGGCGCGGGCAGTGACCTGGCGAGCCTGGCCACCCGCGCGGTCCGGGACGGCGACGAGTGGGTCGTCAACGGGCAGAAGGTCTGGACGTCCCTCGCCCACCACGCCCGCTGGGGCCTGCTGCTCGCCCGCACGGACCCCGGCGTGCCCAAGCACGCGGGCCTTTCCTACTTCGTCCTGGATATGCACGCCGAGGGCGTCGAGGTACGCCCGCTGCGGCAGCTCACCGGCGAGGCCGAGGTCAACGAGGTCTTCATCACCGGCGCGCGGGTCCCCGACGCCAGCCGGCTCGGCGACGTCGGCGCCGGCTGGCAGGTCGCCAACGCCACGCTGATGAACGAACGGGTCTCCATCGGGAACGCCGCCTCGGTGCCGCGGGAGGCGGGCGGCATCGGCTACGTCGCGAGCGAGTGGCGCCAGCGCCCCGAGCTGCGCACCGCCGAGCTGCACCAGCGCCTGCTGGCGCTGTGGGCCGAGGCCGAGGTCGCCCGGCTGGCGGGGGAGCGGCTGCGGCAGCAGCTCGCGGCCGGCCAGCCGGGACCGGAGGGGTCGGCGGGCAAGCTGACCTTCGCCCGCCTCAACCAGGAGATCTCGGCCTTCGAGCTCGAGCTGCTCGGGGCCGACGGCCTGACCTACGACGACTGGTCGATGCGCCGCTCCGGCTCGAGCGACTACGCGCGCGGGGCCGGGTACCGCTACCTGCGCGCGCGGGCCAACTCCATCGAGGGCGGCACGTCGGAGATCCTCCGCAACATCATCGCCGAGCGCGTCCTGGGCCTGCCCGCCGAGCCCCGCACGGACACGAAGGTCCCGTGGAAGGACCTCCCCCGCTGATGCCGAAGCAGACAAGCCCGCCGGCCCGGGCCGGCGCCACGGAGAGAACCGCGGTGACCCCATGACCGACCTGCTGTACTCCGAGACCGAGCGCGACCTCGCCGCCGCGCTCGCCGCCCTCCTCACCGACCAGGCCGCGCCGGCCGACGTCATCGCGCGCGCCGAGCTGCCCGGAACCTGCGACGCCAAGCTGTGGCGGGCGGTCGCGGCGGAGATCGGCATCGCCGGCCTGCTGATCCCCGAGGCCCTGGGCGGGGCCGGGGCGTCCTACCGCGAGCTGGCCACCGCGGCGGAGCAGTTCGGCGCCTTCGCCGCCCCGATCCCGTACCTGGGCAGCGCGGCGGTCGCGACGGCCGCGCTGCTCTCGGCGGCGCACAGCGCCGCCAGGGACCAGGCGCGGGACGATCCGGACGTCGGCGAGGGGCCCGGCTCGGCCACGTTCGGGCCGGCCGCCGCCGTGCGGGCCGCCCAGCTGCGCGCCGCCGCCGCGCGGGCCAGCGGCGCACCCGGCGCACCCGTCTCGCCGGCCGCCGCGC
>DAHWEX010000424.1 GCA_027326205.1 Actinomycetota bacterium | reverse complement strand
CATCCGCCAGGGATGGCAGTTGCCTCCCGGGGGGGCGACCCCCGGTACCCCCCGGGGCGCGCCCGTCTCCGCGGCGCGGACAGGGGAAGCGGGGAGGGGTGGCGGGCGGCGGGTGCTGGTAGTAGGGGCGGGGCCGTCCGGCCTGTCGGCCGCTTACCACCTCGCCCGCCTGGGGCACACCGTCACGGTCAAGGACGCGGGCAGCCAGCCGGGCGGCATGATGCGCTACGGCATACCGAAGTACCGGCTGCCCCGCGACATCCTGGACGCCGAGGTCCGCCGCATCCTGGACATGGGCGTGACCCTGGAGCTCAACACCAAGGTCACCGACATCCTGGCCGAGCTGAACGAAGCTGCCGGCGGCCACGCTGGGCGGGGAGGCGGTTTCGACGCCGCCTTCGTGGCCGTCGGCGCCCACATCGGCAAGCGCGCCTACCTCCCGGCCGGCGACTCGGCCAAGATCATGGACGCGGTGGCGATGCTGCACTCCGTGCAGGACGGCGAGCCGCCCATGCTCGGCCGCCGGGTCGCCGTGTACGGCGGCGGGAACACCGCCATGGACGCCGCCCGCACCGCCCGCAGGCTCGGCGCGTCCGAGGCCGTGGTGGTCTACCGCCGCACCAGGGACCGGATGCCGGCCCACGACATCGAGGTGGAGGAGGCGCTCGAGGAGGGCATCACGATGCGCTGGCTGTCCACGGTCGCCCAGGCCGAGGCCGGCAAGCTCGTGATCGAGAAGATGCGCCTCGACGACACCGGGTTCCCGCAGCCCACCGGGGAATTCGAGGAACTGGCGGCGGACTGCCTGGTCCTCGCGCTCGGCCAGGACGCCGACATGGCCGTCCTGGACGGCGTGCCCGGGGTGACGTTCTCCCGTGGCGCGGTCGACGTCGGCGCCGACCTGATGACCGGCCACCCGGGCGTCTTCGCGGGCGGCGACATCGTCCCCGCCGAGCGGACCGTCACCGTTGCCATCGGCCACGGCAAGAAGGCCGCGCGCGCCATCGACGCCTGGCTGCGGGCGGCACCCGCCGCCGCCGCGCCCCGGCACGAGCTGGCCGGCTACGACGGGCTCAACACCTGGTACTACGCCGACGCCCCGGCCGCGGTACGGCCGAAGCTGGAAGCGGCCCGGCGCATCGGCACGTTCGACGAGGTGACCGGCGGCCTCGACGCGTCGACCGCGCTGTTCGAGGCCCGCCGGTGCATGTCGTGCGGCTACTGCTTCGGCTGCGACAACTGCTACGGCACCTGCCCGGAAAACGCGGTTCTCAAGCTCGGCGACGGGGCTTACGCGATCGACTACGACTACTGCAAGGGCTGCGGCATCTGCGCCGCGGAATGCCCCTGCGGCGCGATCTCCATGGTGCCGGAGACCAGCTGACCGAGCGCGCGGCTGGCGGCGGCGCCAGCAGCCAGAACGGGTGCGGCCGGAGCCGGCCGCACCCGTTCTTCCGTTCTTCCCGCTCCTTGACTTCCGCGCCCCCGCTAAGCCGCGCCGACCCGCCGGCCGGTGACGCGGGTCGGGACGATCCGGACGAACATCTCCCGGTCCCCCGGCGCCCAGGATTCGACGCCCGCGGCGCGGACCTCGTCCCGCTCGGCCGCGGTCACGTGGTGCGCGGGGCCCTGGACGAGCACGCTCCAGCCCCGCCGGGCGGTCACGTCGATGTCGTCGATCTCGAACGCCACCTTGTAGTCGGCGTCCGCGATCCCGGTCCGCAGGTCCTCGTCCAGCGGCCCGTGCTCCGCGGTCCGGAACACGATCGCCCCGTCCTGGACCTTGAAGTTCACCGGCAGCACCGCTGGGCCGAACCTGCCGACATAGGCGATCCGGCCGATCCCGCCCGGCGCTATCAGCCTCAGGCACTCTTCCTCGTCAAGCTCTTCCAATACGCGGTCAGCCATCGCGGTTGCTCCCTCCTGGCGTGCCACTGTCCGGGCCTGGGCGGCCCACCACGACCCTAGCCACCCAAGACCCTAGCCACCCACGACCCTAGCCCTCTGGCGGACCCCGGGCACCCGACCTTCGGTCTCGCGATCGGGACCTTCGCCCCCTGCTTTCCGTGCGCGCCGGAGCGAGGCTTTGAAGTGAGCCGGCAAGCCCGGGAGACGGAGGCAGTCATGTGGGCGCTCGTGTATCACGGCCCCGGTCAGCAGGCGTGGGAAGAGGTTCCCTACCCGGTCGTCGTGACCCGTGCGGAGGAGGCAGGTCA
>DAHWEX010000392.1 GCA_027326205.1 Actinomycetota bacterium | reverse complement strand
AGCCCGCGCCGGAGCCGGAGCCCGCCCCGCTGCCGCACCCCGCGCCGGCCGACGTCACGATGCTCGACGACCCGCTCATGCCGGACTACGCCCCGCTCGGCGCGGGCGGAACCGTCCTGAGCGGCGCCATGCCGGTCGATGACCGCTCGTCCGGCGGTCACCGCCGGCCCGGCACCGGCCCGGCGCTCGCGCTCACCCACTTCGGGACGCTGCGCTCGCAGGACGGCATGGTGATCGTCCTCGACCGGCCCTATGTCCTCGGCCGCGAACCCACCAACGACGCCATGGTGCGCAACGGCGACGCGAACCCGGTGCGGCTGCACGACCCGGAGAACGTGATCTCCCGGGTCCACGCCTACGTCTCCGTCGTCGGGGGCACGGTGCTCGTTCAGGACGCCAACTCGGCCCAGGGCACGTACATCGGCGCGCCCGGCGACGCCGAGTGGACCAGGCTGGGGATGGATGCCGTGCCGCTGCCGCCCGGATGGTCGCTGCGCATCGGGCAGCACATCTTCACGTTCCAACTGGAGGGCCCGGAAGCCTAGAAATGCCGTTCCCGGTGAATGCCGCGCCACCGGCTAAGCAAGGCGCGGGATACCCGCCGGTAAGGGATTTCGTAAGGAAGGCTTTATTTCTTGGTTAAGGCGCGCCCCGCAATGCGGGGCGCGCCTTATTCGCCGGCGTAAAAACGACGCTGGCGACGAGGCCTGGGCATCGAGGACCAGGACCCGCCGCCAGCGGCGACTAGTCGTTTAGAGGGCACGCACCTGCGCGGCCTGCGGCCCCTTCGGCCCCTGGGTCACGCTGTACTCGACCTTCTGGTTTTCTTCGAGGCTGCGGTAGCCGTTCGCCTCGATCGCGGAGAAGTGAACGAAGACGTCACCGCTACCGTCGTCGGGGGCGATGAAGCCATAGCCCTTGTCCGCGTTGAACCACTTTACGGTCCCCTGAGCCATTTTTGCTGTATGTCCTTCTGGAAGAGCCCTGAGGTCCGCGCACTTCACGCGGACCAGCCATGTTGGCTGCCATCCACCGGCCTGGGAGTCGATCGTCTTTGCCCCCGTCATCAATCAAGGGCGGTGCTCAGGGCATCGTGACTTAGTTGAATCTGAGAGCGAATTAGATCGCAAAGTCCGGCAACGGCTAAGGCCAATCTACCGCATCTGGCGCAGCGGGTCGGCGTTCGCGCAAGGAAAAGTGCTCCGACTCATAAGCCGTTGGCCTGCGAAGATATGTCAGAAATGTCTGCCCTGTCCAGAGTCCCGCCTCTTACCTGCGACGCCTCGGCCAGCGGTATATCCGGAACGCCTGGATGATCCGCCGAAGTCCCGGTCTCCCTGCGGCCGCTCGCCGTGCGCGGGATGCTCCACGCGGGCCGGACGGTCGTCGCGGACGGGGCGGTTCCGGTCGTCCCGGGGAGCCGCGCCGCCGCCGCCGTAGGGACGCCATGACGAGCCGGAACGCCCCGGCGAGTTGCCGCCGGAGTTGCCGCCGGAGCGCGGCCGCCAGTCGTTGCCGCCCTGGCTGCCCCGGCCGCCCGGCCGGTCCGCGTAGCCCCCGGCGCTGGAACCGCGGCTCTCGGGGCGACGGTCGTCACGCTCGAAGCGCGCGGGGCGCTCATCGCGCTGGAACAGCTCGCCGCGGTCCGGCTGGGGCGCGCGCTCGAAGTGCGTCCCGCGCGCGGGACGGCGCTCCCGCTCGAACCGCGGCGCCCGGTCGTCCCGCGCGAACCCGGACGGCCGCTCGCCGGCCGCGGCGTCCGCCGCTGGCCGCGGGTCACGCCCGGTGGCCCGGGGCGCGAGGCCGCGTTCGCGGAAGCGGTCGTCGCGCGGCTTGCGGTCCCGTCCGCGCCCGCCCTGGCGGTCCCGCCGGGGCTTGCCTTCCCACGGCTTGCCGATGCCGGGCCGGTCGTTCGCGGCCAGCCGGTCCTCCGGCCGGACGAGCTCGGCGACCTTGCCGGAGACCGCCACCCGGGGCGCCGACGCCCCGGCGATCTCGGTCAGCTCCGCGGAGTCCGCGTCGACCGCGACGGCCGGGTGCGGCGTGATGTCGGCCTTGCGCATCATCGCGGTCACGTCGCGCGCCTGAGCCCTGGTCTGCAGGGTCACGACCACGCCGTCCGCGCCGCCGCGGGCGGTGCGGCCCGAGCGGTGCACGTAGGCCTTGTGCTCGGCCGGCGGGTCCGCGTGGATGACCAGGTCGATGCCGTCGATGTGGATGCCGCGGGCGGCGATGTCGGTGGCGACCATGACCCGGGCGATACCCGACGCGAACGCGGCGAGGTTGCGGTCCCTGGCGCCCTGGCGCAGGTTCCCGTGCAGTTCGGCGGCCGGGATGCCGGCGTCGGTGAGCTGGCGGGCGAGCCGCTCCGCGCCGTGCTTGGTCCGGGTGAACACGAGCGACCGCTTCTCGCCGCCGGCCAGCGCGGCGATGATCGCGAGGCGGTTGCCCGGCTCGATGGTGAGCAGGTGGTGCTCGATCTCGGCGGGGGAGGAGCTCTCGTCCACCGAGTGCAGCACTGGGTCGTGCAGGAAACGGCGGGCGAGGACGTCGACGGCGGCGTCGAGCGTGGCGGAGAACAGCATCCGCTGCCCGTCGTCGCGCGTGGTTTCAAGCAGCCGCCGGACGATCGGGAGGAAGCCGAGGTCGGCCATCTGGTCGGCCTCGTCGATGACCGTGATCTCGACGTCGGACAGGTCGCACTCGCCCTGCCCGATCAGGTCGGCCAGCCGGCCCGGGGTGGCGACGACGATGTCCGTCCTGCGCTGCAGGGCGTTCACCTGCGGGCCGTAGGAGACGCCGCCGTAGATGGTGGTCACCCACAGGCCCATCGCCCGGGCGAGCGGCTTGAGCACGGCCGACACCTGGGTCGCCAGCTCGCGGGTCGGCACGAGCACGAGGCCGCGCGGCCGGGCCGGGAGCGTGGAGCCGCCGCTCAGCCGGCTGACGAGGGGGAGGGAGAAGCCCAGGGTCTTGCCTGAGCCGGTCTGGGCCCGGCCGAGGATGTCCCGGCCGGCCAGGGCGTCAGGCAGCGTGGCCGCCTGGACGGGGAACGGGGCGGTGATCCCCTGCTCGTCGAGAACATCGACGAGCAGGGGAGAGACACCGAGCGAAGTAAAGGTAGCCAGGTCGTCTTCGGGCGCGGCGGAACTCTCCGCGGGCATGGCAGTCAACGAAAAATCGTCTCCAGGACTCGGGTGGTCGCCTCAGGCGGCGGTCAGAGTGACCTCGCCGCTTCTGCGTGGCAGGGGTTCGCCACGCCCATGCTGACCGATGTCCGTGGAACCCGATTCGGCGCACCAAGCGACCTAAGCTCCGGCAAGTCTACGTTACCGGCCCGCGGGCCGCGCACCGCGGGCAGCGGGCCGGCCATCCGGAAGAACGTGGTCAAGTTGCTGGAAGTTGTTGGAAACGTCGAGGCGGCCGACGTAGGATCGGCTGCGTGGCAGAGACGATAGAGGCGCTCGAACGGCGGATCGACGAACTGCGGGGCGCCGTCCGCGAGGCGGTGCTGGCCGGCGACTCCGCGCTCACGTCCGCGCGCCGCGCCGAGCTCAGGCGGGCGGAGCAGGCGTGGGAGGACGAGCTCGCCGCGCACGCGCCCAGGACCAGGGCGCCGGCGGCGCAGGCCTCGCTGCTGCCGCTGCGCGAGCAGGTCTACGAGGCGCTCAGCCTGCTCCAGGTGCCGGCCGCGCCCAAGCTGATCGCCACCGTGCACGAGGCGTTCTTCGGCTCGACGTTCCCCACCACCCGGGTCACCAGCCTCAAACGCGACGAAGAGCGCTCTTTCCGCTCCGCGCCGTACAGCAGGCCGTACTATATTTGCGCGGCGCTATCGGCCGACTACCTGTCGCCGTCCCGCGGCCTGCTCGCCGTGTCGACCTGGCCCATGGAGAAACGCGTGATCGGATCGCTGTCGCCGCGCGTGGACTTCCTGACGGCGGCGATCCACGTCGCCGACGCGATCGAGCGCATCCCGACGCCGCCGCAGAGCGCGCGCCAGTTGCTCCTGCGGTTCGCCGGCAACATCCCAGGCGCGGCACCGGTTCCAGGGACGCTGGCGGCGGCGAGCCCGGACCAGATCCGGCCCGACGCGGTCCGCCGGGCGGCGCAGGCGGAACTCGGCGTGCACGCCGACGCGGACGCCCGGCTGCGGAAGGAAGCCGCCGACCGGGCGCGCAGGCAGCTCCAGGACGCCGAGCAGCTGTTCGGCACGGCGATCGCTCCGGTTCCCGCGGGCGAAGCCAGAGGCTGAGGAGGACAAGCTGGACAGCGAGCAGGTCAGCGCCCGCCTTGACCGCCTGCGCGGCCGGGCCATGCCGGTCAGCCACACCGCCCGCACGATCTCCGCGCTAGCCGCCAACCCCGGCTGCCCGCGGCGCGCGGTGCTGGACGCGGCCGGCGTGAACAAGCAGCAGATCGCGGCGCACATCGGGTACCCGGCCCCGTTCGGCCAGTCGCAGTTCGCCATCACCCGCGGTAACGCGTTCGAGGCCCGCGTCACCGCCAACGGCGCCGCCCAGCTGCTCACCCTGCTCCGCGATCACCTCGGGCTCGACGTGACCGAGGTCGGCTACACCGAACTGGGGGAGGTCGGCGGCAGCCAGTCCCGCGAGCTGCGCCACCTGCACACCAGGCACGCGCTCACCGGCCGCGATCACGGCCCGCGCACGCTGTTCGACCACCCGCTGCTCCGGCTGCGCGTCGGCGGCAGGCACGCCTACCTGGAACCCGACCTGATCGCGCTCCGGCTCGACGGCACCTACCACGTCATCGAGGTCAAGTCCTTTCCGGTCATCGACGGCCAGGCGGACGCGGCGAAGGTCGTCGCCGCCGCCATCCAGTCCGCCGTCTACGTCCGCGCCCTGCGCGACCTCGTCGCCGACGCGGGTGGCGACCCGGACCGGGTCAGCCACCAGACCATCCTCATCGCCCCCAGGGACTTCGCCAGCCAGCCCGTCGCCACCAGCCTCGACATCCGCAGGCAACTGGGCGTGCTCGACCGCCAGCTGGTCAGGATGGCGAAGATCGCGGACCAGCTCGCGCTCATCCCCGACACGCTCACCTTCGACCTCGACCCGGACGCCGGCGGCACGCCGCGCCGCGACCCGGACGACCTTGCCGCCGCCGTCGCGCTCGTCCCCGCCAACTACGTGCCCGAGTGCCTGTCCACCTGCGAGCTGTGCTTCGCCTGCCGCGAGGAGGCCAGGGACACCACCGGCGCGCTCGGCAAGTCGGTGCGCGAAGACCTCGGCGGCATCGAGCACACCGCGCAGGCCCTCGCCCTCGCGCGCGGCCAGCTCCCGTCGCCGGACCGGGCGGAGATCGCCGCCCAGTTGCTGCGCGCCGCCCAGCTCCGCGAGCAACTCCTCGGCGAGGTGATCTGAGCCATGACC
>DAHWEX010000357.1 GCA_027326205.1 Actinomycetota bacterium | reverse complement strand
GGCCATCACCAGGCCGATGAGCGCGAACGCGATCACGAACGGCTCCATGATGGCGGCGTTGCCGCCCTCGGACTGCTGGGAGGTGAGCCAGGATCCCCAGTCGAGGACCGTGCCCGAGGGCAGCGTCTTGGTCACCGCCGCCACGTCGGCCTGCAACTGCCGCTGCGTCGCCGCGCTGGTGAAGCGGTAGAGCAGCTGAGTGGCCGGCTGGCTGCCCGGCGCCCGCAGCCGGGCCAGCTCGGCGGGTGTCACCCAGCCGCCGCCGCTGGAGGTGTCGGTGATCGAGTTGGCGAAGCCGACCACGGTCAGCACGGGCTTGCCGGGCACGCTGGCGGCCGTGAACGTGCTGCCGAGCACGGGGCCGTTGCCCGGGCCCGCGGCCCCCGGCGCCGGGGTGCCCGCCAGGACGACCTGGCCGGGGGCGTCGGCCCAGTGCCCGGCGTTCAGCACCACGTCGTCGACGGGTCCGCCCGGATCGGCCCGCCCGACCAGGACCGTCGGCCCCCAGGGCTGGCCCTGGAACTCGAGCGGAAGCGAGGTGATGCCGAACGGGCCGGCCAGCGCGGTGACCCCGGGGACGTGCGCGGTGGCCGCCAGCTGCGCGGCGCTCGCCTTGCCCGGGTTCACGGTGACGGTCGCGTCCGCGCCGTGCTGCGCGGCGAACGCCCTGACGAACGGCGAGTTGTTGGCGTTGAGCAGCGCCAGGCCCAGGGTGGCCGAGGCGGTGGCGATGAACAGCACGGAAACGATCACCACCGCCTGCACCTTGTGCCGCAGCATGCCGCCGGAGGCGGTCCGCACCACGCTCAGCCAGTTGCCCGCGCCGGGGCGCCCGCGGTCGCGGCCGCCCGCGCCGGGCGGGCGGACCTCGGTCGCCGGGATGGCGCTCATGCCCCGACCCCCGCGGTCCGCGGGTCGGCGACCTGGCCATCGACGAGCCGGACGGTGCGGGCCGCGTAGCGGGCGGCGAGCGCCGGGTCGTGGGTGACCAGGACCAGGGTCTGGCCGGCCGCGTTCAGCTCGCTGAGCAGCCGGCCGATCTCCTGGCCGGTCGCGGTGTCGAGCGCCCCGGTCGGCTCGTCGGCGAGCAGCAGCTCCGGCGAGTTCACCAGCGCCCGGGCGATCGCGACCCGCTGCCGCTGCCCGCCGGACAGCCGCGCCGGGTAGTGGTCGCGGTGCTTGTCGATGCCGAGCCGGGCGAGCAGCTCGCCGGCCCGGGCCCGGGCCCCGCGCCGGGAGGCGCCGGCCAGCTGGGCGGGCAGCAGCACGTTGTCCTCGACGGTGAGGTCGTCGAGCAGGTTGAAGAACTGGAAGATGATGCCCACGTGGCGGGCGCGGAACCGGGCCAGGGCGCCCTCGCCGAGGGAGTCGATCCGCTGCCCGGCCACGGTGACCGTGCCGCTGGTGGGCCGGTCGAGGCCGGCGATGAGGTTGAGCAGGGTGGACTTCCCGCTGCCGGACGGCCCCATGATCGCGGCGACCTCTCCGTTCGCCACGCTCATCGTGACGCTGGCCAGCGCGGGCGCGGTGCCCGCCTGGTAAGCCTTCGTTACGTTGTCAAGCCTGATCACGTCGCCGGGCGCACCCGGCACGTCCTGCTGTCGTCTCATCGGGGTCCTCTCAGGTGGCGTATTCGCCGGGGAAGAGCTCGCGGAGGCCGGCGGACCGTGCCCCTTCGCCACCGCGCCCGCGCTCCCGCGGGCGACGCGGAACGCGCGCCGGCGGACATGGTCGCCGACCGTGCCCGTAACGATGCCAGCCGCCGGCCGTCGCGCGCAGTAGCGGGAAGTTCCGAATCGGGGGTGAAGCCAGGTACACCCCGAAAGTGCACCGCGCGGTATGGGCCGGCCCTGTGCGCGGCGCATAGCGTGGACGGCATGAACAACACGGTCGGCGAGCGGCACGCCCGGCGGCGGCGCCGGGTGCCCTGGTCGCCGCGCTCGTGGGGGCAGGTGCTGTTCCTCGTCGCCGGCGTCCCGGTCCAGGCCGTCGTACCGCTGGCCCTCGCGGGCCTGATCCAATTCGGGCACCATATTGACAGCCACAAGAGGGCCATGGAGGCCGTGCTGCTGTGGCTGGCCTTCGCGGCGCTGCTGTTCCTGCTCAGCCCGGTGCTCACCCGCGTGCACCGGCACCGGCTGCGGACCACGGCGGGCGTCGAGATCCCCCCGCAGCGCAAGCGGAGGCTATATGACCCGCGCGACCTGGTGGCGGCGGTCCGGTCGGCATCGACCTGGCGGCAGCTCGGCTACCACGTGCTCGCCGCTCCCGCGCTCGCCGGCGCGGCGATCGCCGCCGTCGGGCTCTGGCTGGCGGGCCTGGCCTTCGGGCTCGTCTACCTCTACGGCTGGGGGCTGGGCGAGGGCAACTTTCTCCGCCGGGCCACCTATCCCGCCGGGGATCCGCTTGCTCCCTTCCCGACGGGTGGCCTGGTGGTCCGTCCGGGCGGGGTGCCGGCCGGCGTGTACCTGACGGCGGCCGGGGTGGCCCTGCTGCTCGCCGCCCCCTGGTACACCGGCGCGATCCGGGCCGCGGACCGCCGGCTGGCCCGGGCGCTGCTCGGCCCGAGCCGCGCCGACGAGCTCGAGCACCGGGTGGAGCACCTCACCCAGACCAGGGCCGGGGTGGTCGACGCGGCCGACGCCGAGCGCCGCCGCCTGGAGCGCGACCTGCACGACGGCACCCAGCAGCGGCTGGTGTCACTGGCCATCAACCTCGGCATGGCCCGGGCCCAGGCCGGCACCGCCGACGAAGCGCGGCAGGCGATCGCGGAGGCGCACGAGGAGGCCAAGGCCGCCCTCGCCGAACTGCGCGACCTCATCCGGGGCCTGCACCCGGCCGTCCTGGAGGACCGGGGCCTGGACGCGGCGCTGTCCGGGGTCACCGCCCGGATGCCGATCCCGGTCCGGCTGGACGTGGACATGCCGCGCCGGCCCGCGCCGGTGATCGAGGCGGTCGCCTACTTCGTCGTGTCCGAGGGGCTCGCGAACATCGTCAAGCACGCCCAGGCAACCGAGGCCGCGGTGTTCGTCCAGCGGTCCGGTGACCGGCTGCACGTCATCGTCACCGACGACGGCGTCGGCGGCGCCGACCCGGAACGGGGCACCGGCCTGGCCGGCCTGGCCCGGCGGGCCGCGTCCGTCGACGGGACCTTCGAAATCGACAGCCCGCCGGGCGGGCCGACCCTGCTCACCGTGGACCTGCCATGCAACCGGTAGCCGCACCTGGCCAGCCGGTCAACCGCGGGCCAGCCAGCCGCGGGACGCGGGCGGCGCGCGGCCGCTGGATCTGGGCCGTCAGCGGCGTCTGCACCCTCGTCGTGCTCGCCGGCCTCGGCACCGCGGCCGTCCTGCGGGCCTCGCGGCCCGACTTCGGCGGGCAGTCGGAGAGTGCCCGCCCGACCCGGACCGTCACCATCGGCCAGCCTGTCACCAGCGTGAGCGTGGCCAGCTACGGTGCCCCGATCCGGGTCTTCCGCGGCCCGGTCGGCCACGTCACGGTCACCGAGGCGATCAGGTACAGCCGGCTGGCCGGCCTGCCGCGGGTGACCGCGGCCGTCTCCGGCGGGGCGCTCACGCTCGACGCCCCCGCGTGCGAGAACGGCGGCTGCTCCGTCGGCTTCACCGTGGCCGTCCCGGCGAGCGTCGCGGTGACGGCGTCGAGCCAGGGCGGGGGCATTTCCGTCACCGGGGCCAGCACCGCCGCGCTCGACTCCGGCGGCGGCCCGCTGACGGCCGATGGCATTCAGGGAGCGCTCTCCGCCACGTCGGAAAGCGGCAGCGTCAGCGTGCGCGGCGCGGGCAGCGCGAGCATCGACTCCGGCGGCGGCCCGGTGACCGTCAACGACGTCCCCGGCACGCTCAGCGTCAACGCCGACAGCGGCAGCGTCTACGTGAACGGGTCGGGCCCGGCGAGCCTCGACTCCGGCGGCGGCCCGGTCACCGCCATCGCGGTCCTCGGTGCGCTAACCGTCAACTCCGACAGCGGCAGCATCAACGTCGCCGACGCACAGGGAGCCCAGCTCGACTCCGGGGGCGGGCCGGTCGTCGCCCGCGCCATCGACGGACCGCTGACCGTCAGCTCCGACAGCGGAACCGTTCGGGTCAGCGAGCTCAGCGGGACGCTCGACGCCGACACGGGCGGCGGGCCGTGCAACGCCAGCGACGTCACCGCCCCGACCGCGCGGGTCAACACCGACGGCGGGACGGCCCGCCTCGTGTTCGCCCGCGCGCCGCAGTCCGTCCAGGTCACCACCGGCGGCGGCACGGGGATCGTGGTGCTGCCCGGCGGCCCGTACGCGGTGACCGCCAGCCCAGGCGGCGGCCCCGAGGTGCTGACCGTGCCCGAGAACCCCGCCGCCAGCGCGACCATCTCGATCAGCACGGACGGCGGCGCCATCCAGGTAACGCCGGCCGGCGGTTAGCCGGCCGGCGGGCGCCCCGGTGCGGCGCGGCCGAAATCGGCTCGCTAACCGGGACAATCCAGTAGCTAAACGGGAAGCAGCGCGGGTATAACCGTCGGGTGACGCTGGAGGTGCCGGGATGGCCAGGCTGATGCGCGCCCTGATGATCGACGGCACCAGGTCGGCCGGCGTGCGGGATGTCCCGGTGCCGGTCCCGGGGCCCGGGCAGGTCACGGTCGACGTGCACCGGGTCGGGATCTGCGGCACCGACGTCGAGCTGTTCACCCGGGAGCTGCCCTACTTCGAGCAGGGCAAGTCGCGGTTCCCGCTGTGCCCGGGGCACGAGTGGTGCGGCACCGTCTCCGCCGCCGGGACGGGCGTCGACCCGCGCTGGGTCGGTGAGCGGGTCACCGGGGACACCATGCTCGGCTGCGGGCGGTGCCGGCGGTGCGCGACCGGGCGGCATCACGTGTGCGCGGACCGCCGCGAGATCGGCATCGCGGGGTGGCCCGGTGCGCTGGCGGAGAAGCTCCTCGTGCCCGTGGGCAGCCTCTACCGGCTGCCCGCCGCGGTGGACGACCGGGCCGGGGCGCTCGTGGAGCCGGGCGGCAACGCGCTGCGGGCGGTGCGGGCCGCCCAGGCGGCGGCCGGGACCCGGCTGCTGGTGTGGGGCCCGGGCAGCATCGGGCTGCTCGCGACCGCCTTCGCGGCCGCGGCGAGCGCGGACGTGCACGTCGTCGGCCCCGACCCGGGCCGCGAGGAGCTCGCCAAGAGCTTCGGCGCGAGCCGCTACTGGACGACGGGCGAGCCGCCGCCCGGGACCTACG
Organism: Actinomycetota bacterium; assembly: GCA_027326205.1. Classification (GTDB taxonomy): domain Bacteria; phylum Actinomycetota; class Actinomycetes; order Streptosporangiales; family Streptosporangiaceae; genus Trebonia. Next base: position 6,452 of record DAHWEX010000357.1, on the reverse strand, counting down.
ACGCGGTGATCGACGCCACCACCGACGAGGCCGTGCCCGCGCTGGCGCTGCGCAGCGCCGAGCCGGCCGGGCGGGTCGTGTTCATCGGCCTGTCCAGGAAGGCCAGCCTCGTCGACACCCGGGAGGTCGCGCTCAACGACCTCACCGTGACCGGGATCCTCGGGGCGTCGGCCGGGCTGGCGTCCGCCATCGAGCACTACGCCGACGGCCGCGTCGACCCAGGGCCGCTCGCGCAGGTCGTCGTCGGCCTGGACCGCGCGGCGCTGGCCCTGGCCGGCCGGCTCGACCCGGGCGCGGGGACGAAGATCCACGTCGACCCGCGACTGTAGGCAAGATGTAACGCCTGGTCAATGACTCGGCACCGTAACCCCGGCTTCCCCGCGGACTACCTCGCCACCGTCAACATGCGGGTCGGCGCGCTCACGCCGGCCCCGCTCACCGGACCAGTGCTGCGCGGCAAGGGCATGATCTTCGTTCCCCGTGGTACGTGAAACACGAACCGTTCGGGAGAATGGTCTTGATCTCCGGGAGGCGCGGTGACCGAACCGACGGCCGACCTGCTGGTGCGAAACGCCAGGCTGGTCGCCACCTGCGACGCTGACGGGCGGGAGCTTGCCGGGGGGTGGGTCGCGGTCACCGGCGGGGTGGTGTCGGGCGTGGGCGCGTCCGCCGAGCCCGCGCCGCCCGCCCGCGAGGTGCTCGACGCCGCAGGCTGCCTGGTCACGCCCGGCCTGGTCAACACGCACCATCACCTCTACCAGAACCTCACCAGGTCCTACGGGCCGGCGGTCAACGGGTCGCTGTTCTCCTGGCTCACCGCGCTGTACCCGCTGTGGGCCGGGCTCGACGAGGAGTCCGCGTACCTGTCGGCGTGGGTGGGGTTCGCGGAGCTGCTGCTCGGCGGGTGCACCACGACGACGGACCACCTGTACGTCGCCCCGCGCGGCGGCGGCGACCTGTGGACCGCCGAGATCACCGCGGCGCGGGAGATGGGGCTGCGGTTCCACTGCACGCGCGGGTCCATGACGGTGTCGCAGAAGGACGGCGGCCTCCCGCCGGACTCCGTCGTGCAGGACGACGACGAGGTGCTGGCCGATTCGCAGCGGCTGGTGGAGCTGCACCACGACCCGTCCGCCGGCGCCATGATCCAGGTGGCGCTCGCGCCGTGCTCCCCGTTCTCCGTCTCGCCGTCGCTGATGACCCGCACCGCCGAGCTCGCCGAACGGCTCGACGTCCGGCTGCACACGCACCTGGCGGAAGACCCGGACGAGGACGCGTACTGCCTGGAGCGCTTCGGGCGGCGGCCGGTTGAGCAGTTCGCGGAGGTGGGCTGGCTGACCTCGCGAGCGTGGGTGGCGCACTGCATCTACCCGAATGCCGCCGAGGTCGCCCGGCTCGGCGCGGCCGGGGTGGGCGTGGCGCACTGCCCGTCGTCCAACATGCTCATCGGCGGGGGCGGGTTCGCGCCGGTGCGCGACCTGCGGGCGGCCGGGGCACCGGTCGGGCTCGGCTGCGACGGTTCCGCCTCGGCCGACAGCGCCTCGCTGTGGATCGAGTCCCGGGCCGCCCTGCTGCTCGGCCGGCAGCGGCTGGGGCCGACCGGGATGACCGCGCGGGAGGTGCTCGACATCGCGACCCGGGGCGGGGCCGCCTGCCTGGGACGCGCCGGGGAACTCGGCACGCTCGCCGTCGGCTCGGCGGGCGACCTGGTCTGCTGGCCGCAGGAGGGGGTGCAGTTCGCGGGCGCGCTGGTCGACCCGGTCGAGGCGTGGCTGCGGTGCGGGCCGACCGCCGCCCGGCACACCGTGGTGGCCGGGCGGGTGCTGGTCCGGGACGGCGCGCTGACCGTCGGCGGGACCGAGGAGAAGCTGCGCGGGCACGCCGCCGCGGCCGCGCGCATCCAGGGCCTGGCCGGGTAGCCCGGTACCCGGGTGGCGCGGCGCGCTTGTTGCTGTTATCAGCATGCGGCGGACGCGCCGGGGAAGGGATGCCCGCCGGGACCTTCCCTGGCCGGGAGTGTCTAGCTAGGCTAGACAGCATGGCCGTGGATGAGGAACTACTCGCGGCGGCGCGGTCCGCCGCGGCCCGCGTGGTCGAATCCGAGCGGGCGGTCGACCTGGCCCGGGCGGAGTTCCGGTACGGGGTGCGCAAGCTGCACCTGGCTGGCGCGTCGCTGCGGGAGATCGGCGACGCCCTGAACCTCAGCCACCAGCGCGTGCACCAGATCGTCGAGGAGGCCGAGGGCGGGCCGCGGGGCTGGCGGTCCTTCGCCCTGCGCGGCGAGCAGCCGAAACGCGGCGAGCTGACGTGCTCCTTCTGCGGCAAGGCCCAGCGGGAGGTCCGCAAGCTCATCGCCGGCCCCGGCTACGTCGCCATCTGCGAGACCTGCACGGACAAGGCCGCGCGGGTGCTGGCGACCGGCGTGGTCGCCGCCACGCCGCTGTCCGCGGTGAAGCCGGTGCCCCGGCCCGCCAAGGCCGACGTGCCGGAGCCGGAGGCGGTGGTCCGCTGCTCCTTCTGCGGCAAGGGACGTCATCAGGTGGACGGCATGGCCATGGCCGCGGGGACGGTCACCGCCGGCGTGACCATCTGTGACGAGTGCCTGGCGCTGTGCCGCGAGATCATCGCGGACGCCTAGACGGCCAGCCCGCCGCTGGTGACCAGCAGCAGGCAGTCGGAGGCCAGGGACAGCAGCGGCTCCACCTCGGCCAGGCGGGCCGGGTCGGCCACGATGATCAGCGGCCGGGCCGCCACCCTCCTGGTCGCCTCCGCCAGCCCGGCCGCGGCGAGCGCCGTCAGCCCGGCCGCCGCGTCCGCCGCGTCCACGGCGGCCGCCTGCCGCCAGCCGGCGCTCGCGGCGGACTTGAACTCGGCGAGCTCCTCCCCCGCCAGGCGCAGCGCGGCGGCGAGCAGCCGGACCGTCTCCTCGCGCGGCCGCCGCGCCACCCCTCGTTCCAGGTCGCTGATCGTCCGCACGGCGATCTGTCCGCGCGCCGCGTCGGCGAGGCCCTCCTGCGACAGGCCCTGGCCGCGGCGGTGGCGGCGCAGCACGGCACCGAACTCGCCCACGTCCGCCGAACCGCGCAGATCCCGGTTGCTACCCGTCATGGCTTCTCCCACTCTCGTTTCACCCTTACGAGGGCACACGTTACGGCCGGGACGGCGGGCCACTCCCCGCACGATTGGGGGGTGCGGCCCGGGACCCCGCGCGGATTCGGGCCGCCTGGCAGTACTGGACTGGCGCGGAACCGGGTGCGGCGGCGCGGTTTGGCGGCGGCGGACCGCGTGAAAAATTGTGGTTACGCGGACGAACGGGGCGCGGTTCGACGTCAACGGCGACGCCCTTGACGTGACCGAAGCGGCCGGCGCCGAACGTCGGGTACCTCGCGGACCGGTTCCACCTGGCGAAGATGGGGGAAGACGTGACGGACGTGCTGAGCACGCTGCTGATCCGCTCGCGGCGGACGGCGCTGCCGGACGGGGTGCGGGAGGCGGCCGTCTTCGCCCGGGACGGCCGCATCGACGAGGTCGGGGCGTACGACCTGCGGCGGGACGCGGACCGGACCGTCGACCTCGGGGACCTGCCGCTGCTGCCCGGGCTGGTGGACTCGCACGTGCACGTCAACGAGCCGGGGCGGACCGAGTGGGAGGGTTTCGCGACCGCCACCCGCGCGGCGCTCGCGGGCGGCGTCACCACGATCTGCGACATGCCGCTGAACTCCGCGCCGGTCACCACGACCGTCGCCGCGCTGCGGGCCAAGGTCGCGGCGGCGGCCGGGCAGTGCGCGGTCGACGTCGCGTTCTGGGGCGGGGCGGTACCCGGGAACGCGGCCGAACTCGGTCCCCTGCTCGACGCCGGCGTCGTGGGGTTCAAGTGCTTCCTCATCGACTCGGGCATCCCCGAGTTCCCGCCGCTGTCCCGGGACGAACTGCGCGCCGCGATGGCCGCACTCGCCGCGTCGGGGGCGCCGATGATCGTGCACGCCGAGGACCCGTCCCAGGTGACCGCGCCGTCCGCGGGGACGTATGACGCGTTCGTCGCGTCCCGGCCGCCGGTCGCGGAGCGGCGGGCGATCGAGACCGTGATCTCGGCGGCGGCGTTCTCCGGGGCGCGGGCGCACATCGTGCACCTGGCGGCCGGGGAGTGCGCGGCGCTGATCTCCGCGGCGAAGGCGGCGGGAATCGCGCTGTCGGCGGAGACCTGCCCGCACTACCTGTTCTTCGCCGCCGAGGAGGTGCCGCCCGGGCACACCGAGTTCAAGTGCTGCCCGCCCGTCCGGTACGCGCCCAACCGGGAGGCGCTGTGGCGTGCCCTGGGCGACGGGGCGATCGACGGGATCGTGTCCGATCACTCGCCGTGCACGCCGGAACTGAAGGGGCTGCCGGGGCTATCCGGGCTGCCGGGGGCCGGGCCGGCGGACGGTGACTTCCGCACCGCGTGGGGCGGCATCTCGTCCCTGCAACTCGGGCTGCCCGTCGTCTGGTCGGTGGCCCGGCGGCGCGGGTGCACGCTGGCCGACGTCGCGCGGTGGATGGCCGAGTTCCCCGCGTCCCTGGCCGGGCTGCCCGGCAAGGGACGGATCGCCGCCGGGTGCGACGCGGACCTGGTGGCCTTCGACCCGGACGCGTCCTGGACGGTACGGGGCGCCGCGCTGCAGCACCGGCACCCGGTCACCCCCTACGAGGGGCGGACGCTGACCGGACGGGTCGCGCGGGTGTGGCTCGGCGGCGCGGAGGTGACGCCGTCCGACCCGCCGCGCGGGCGGCTGCTCGGCCGGGGCGGCGGCGAACTCGCCGGAGTCCCCGGTGGAGCCTGACGGCCCGCCCGGCCCGCCCGGCCCGCCTGACCCGCTGGCGCTCCCCGACCTGGCGTCGCGGTCGCTGCGCGGGTCGGTGGTCGCCGCCTCGGACGAGTTCTTCGCGGAGAAGGAGAACCTGATCAAGCCGGAGGCGGCCGTCTTCACGCCGTCTACCTTCGGGCACAAGGGCCAGGTCTACGACGGGTGGGAGACCCGGCGGCGGCGCGGGCCGTCGGGGGACCTGCCGTCCGCTGACGCCTCCGACTGGGTAATCGTGCGGCTCGGGGCACCCGGCGTGGTGCACGCGGTCGTCGTCGACACCGCGCACTTCACCGGGAACTTCCCGCAGGCCTGCTCGGTCGAGGCGTGCTTCGCGCCCGGCTACCCGGGCCCGGACGAACTGCGGCGGGCCCGGTGGACCCGGCTCGTCCCCCGGTCGCCGCTGGGCGGCGACGCCCGGCACGCGTTCCGGGTGCCGGGCGCCGCCGCCCGGCGGTACTCCCACGTGCGGCTGCGCGTCTACCCGGACGGCGGGGTCGCCCGGCTGCGGGTGCACGGCGAGGTCGTGCCCGATCCCGCGCTGCTCGACGGGCTGACGTTCGACCTGGCGGCGCTGGAGAACGGCGGGGACGTGCTCGCGTGCAGCGACCGGTTCTACTCCGCGCCGCGCAACGCGATCTCGCCCGGGCTGTCCCGGGTGATGGGCGAGGGCTGGGAGACCCGGCGGCGGCGCTCGGCCGGAAACGAGTGGCTGGTCGCCGGGTTCGCCGCGCAGGCGCTGGTGTCCCTGGTGGAGGTGGACACCTCCGGCTACCTCGGGAACTCCCCCGCCGCGGCGTCGGTGCGGGCGTACGCGGGCGGCCCCTGGGAGGCGGACGGCTCCTGGGCGCCGCTGCTTCCCCGCACGCCGCTGCGGCCGGACACCCCGCACCGCTTCCGCGTCCGGCCGACGGCGGCCTGCGACCTGGTCCGGCTCGACGTCTTCCCGGACGGCGGCGTGGCCCGGTTGCGGCTGCACGGGTCGCTCACGCCGGACGGGCTGGCCCGCGTGCGCCGCCGGTGGGCGCAGACCGCGGCGGACGGCGCGGAGCACCCGTCCGCCCGGGATGACGGGAGCGGGTAAAAGCGCCGGCTCCCGGTAGCCGACGACCGGGAATTCCGCCGTGCTTCGGTGCCGGCCGCCGCCGGGCCGGGCCGGGCGCCGTCGCCGCGAGTACGCTTGGCCAGTGACTTCCCCTCTGCGTTCGCCCAGCTCAGACCGCCGGCCCAGGAGCAAGGTGCTGATCGCCCCGGACAAGTTCAAGGGCAGCCTGACCGCGGCGGAGGTGGCCGCGCGGCTGTCGGCGGGCCTGGCCCGCGCGGGCTTCGGCGGCGAGGTCGTGTGCGTGCCGGTGGCGGACGGCGGCGACGGCACGGTGGACGCGGCGGTGGCCGCGGGCTACCAGCGGATCGAGGTCCCGGTCAGCGGTCCGACGGGAGCGCGGGTGACCGCGTCCTTCGCGCTGCGCGGCCGGGTCGCGGTGCTCGAGGCGGCGCAGGCGTGCGGCCTGGTGCTGCTGCCGCCCGGCGGCCTCGCGCCGCTGACCGCGAGCACGCGCGGGGTGGGCGAGCTGATCCTCGCGGCGGCCGCCCGCGGCGCGCGACGGATCGTGC
>DAHWEX010000111.1 GCA_027326205.1 Actinomycetota bacterium | reverse complement strand
TTCGGAAGGTTCCGGATAGATCTTCCGGCGACCCGCGCTGCGTTTACCGCGTGCTTGGACTTCAAGATCAAATTCAAAGCCAAGTCGAGATCCTGGCGGCCTGCGGCCGACAGACCTCGCTGGGGAAGGGCGCTTAACTGGCGGCCTGCGGCCGACCCTTGGGGGCTGACGCAGGCCCTATGCGCCCTTAGTCGAGGCCCAGCAGGGGCTCGATGCCTACCGTGAGGCCCGGGGGCAGGCTGGCGATGCCGCGTACCGCCAGCAGGACGCCGGGCATGAAGGAGGCGCGGTCCAGGGAGTCGTGGCGGATCGTCAGGGTTTCGCCGTTGCCGCCGAACAGGACCTCCTGGTGGGCGACCAGGCCGCCGACGCGGACCGAGTGGACGTGGACGTCGTCGACCGTGGCGCCGCGGGCACCCGGCAGTTCCTGCTTCGTGGCGTCCGGGGGAGCGCCGAGGCCCGCCTCGCTTCTGGCCTGGCTGATCATGGACGCGGTGCGCAGCGCGGTGCCGGACGGGGCGTCCATCTTGTTCGCGTGGTGCAGTTCGATGACCTCCGCGGACTCGAAGAAGCGGGCCGCCTGGGCCGCGAAGCGCATCATCAGCACCGCGCCGACCGAGAAGTTCGGGGCGATGAGGACCCGGGACCCCGGGGTCTTCTCCAGCCACGCCCGGACCTCGGCCAGCCGATCGCCGCCGAAGCCCGAGGTGCCCACCACGACATTCAGTCCGTGCCCGACGCACCAGCGCAGGTTCTCCATCACGGCGGCGACGTGGGTGAAGTCCACGATGACGTCGCTGCCGAGCAAGGCGTCGAGGGCGTCCCCCTGGTCCACCTGAGCGCCCAGTTCCGTATCGGCCGCGCCGTCCACGGTCTCGCAGACCGTGCGGCCCATCCGGCCGCGCGCGCCGAGTACTCCCACCTTGATCATTCCGCCTCCTCCAGGTCCGCGCAGGATTCTACGCCGCTGCCGCCCGCGGCGGCCGGACCCGTAGGCTGGCCGCTATGTGCCGCTCGATTAAGACCCTGCGCCCGCCGTACGCCGAGACCGTGACGGACGATGACCTGCGCGCCGCGGCGCTGCAGTACGTCAGGAAGGTCAGCGGCTTCCGCGCCCCCGCCGCCAGGAACGCCGAAGCCTTCAACCAGGCGGTCGAGGAGATCGCGGCGAGCACCGCCCGCCTGCTCGCCGCACTCGAGGTACGACAGCAGGCCTGACCAGCGCCAGGCGGCCCACAACGCGGCCCGGCCGCAGTAGCCTAGGGGCATGGAGGAGACCGAGAGCCGTGTTGAGGTGTACGTCACCACGGACCCCGCAGAGGCCCCGCCGCACAAGGCGGGCGAGCCCAAGCTTTACGTGATGTACGACGCCGCCAAGCCCGAGGCGGGGAAGCTCTATTTCACCCAGGCCGAATGGGACGCGTTCGTGCTCGGGGTCAGGGACGGCGAGTTCGACCTGGACGAGAACGGCAACCTGCCCCCGGTCCCCGCCGACCAACTGGCCCGGCAGGCGGAGCAGGAACAGGCCCGCTAGCGGACGGAGCGCCGCGGCCGTTAGGATTTTGTTTACGGTCTGGTATCGCCCGAATCGTTGTGGTTACGTAGTTGATATGACCTCGCGGGCGCCCAGGCCAGTGCTCGACTCCTCGCGTTTCGGCCGGACGCCGTTGCCGTTCCTTCTCGGGCTCTCGGCGTGCTGCCTGGTCGCGATCGTCGCGCTCGCGGCCGTGGTGGCCCAGCGCGGCCCGGCGCCGGCCCTCGTCGGCCTGCTGCTCGCGCTGCTGCCGATCCCGCTGCTCGTCGCGCTCATCTTGTACCTGGACCGGCTCGAACCGGAACCGCGCGCCCTGCTCGCGGCGATCTTCGGCGCGGGCGCGGGCGTCGCGGTCATCACCGCGCTGCTCGGCCGCGCGCTGAACACCGGGGCGATCACCACGCCGGAACTCGGTCCGCACGCGAGCGTGCACGCGACGGTCTCGGCGGGCTCGGCGATCGGCGGCGCGTTCGTTTCCGAGACGCTGGTCGGGCTGGTCCTGGTTGCCCTGCTCGCCTCGCGGCGCACGGAGATCGACGGTGTCGAGGACGGCGTGGTCTACGGGTCCATGGTCGGGCTCGGCTTCGCGCTCGTGGCCAACGTATACGCCTACGCGGTCGCCTGGAACGCGGGCGCCGGCGCGCTCGCCGAGGAGTTCGCGCGGCGCGGCGTCTTCGGTCCCGTCTTCGAGGCGCTGTTCACCTCGCTGATCGGGCTCGGCGTCGCGTACGCGGCCGCCCGCCCGGCGGTCCCGGCCGGCTACCTGGCGGTTGCCGCCGGCTGGGTCGGGGCCGTCGCTGGCGACGCGCTGTGGAATCACTCCAACGCCGAGGGCGGAACCGGGCTGCAGGTCACCTACATCGTCCTCATCGTGGCGCTGCTCGCGCTGGTCATCGCAGTGCTCGCCGACCGGCGGCGGGCGGTCGGGATGATCATCGCCTTCCTGCCCGAGTTCGAGGATCCCGAGGTGGTCACCACCCAGGACGTCCGCATGCTGGCCAGCCTCCGGCTGCGCCGGCTCGGCCGCCAGTGGGCCAGGCTGGAACTCGGCGTCGCCGGCCGGCAGGCGATGACCCGGTACCAGCTCGCGGCGACCGAACTGGCGGCGGCTTGCCATCGCCGGAGCCTCGGGCAGACGACCGAGGAGAGCTACGTCAGCCACCGGGACGATTCGCTGACCCTCATGCGCGCGGCCGCCGCGGTCATCCGCCACAAGGAGCAGCTGTCCCCGCCGCCGTGGATCGCCCCCGAGTCCCCGTCGGTCTTCGTGTCCTACCGGCAGGTCCCGCCGCCCCCGCCGCCGCGCTGGCCGCCCGCCTCCGCCTGAGCGCGGTCAGCCGAACAGCGTCGGCTGGACGGCCGCCGCGTCCATCGCTCCCTCGTGGCGCAGGAACCATTCCTTGCGGTCGACGCCCCAGCCGTACCCGGTGAGCGATCCGTCCGCGCCGATCACCCGGTGGCACGGCACGATGATCGAGATCGGATTGCGCCCGTTGGCCAGGCCCACGGCGCGGGACGCGACCAGGGACTTGCCGAGCGCGAGCGCGACCTCGCCGTAGCTGGCCGTCGCGCCGTAGGGAATCCGGGTGAGCTCCGCCCAGACCGCGAGCTGAAACGGCGTCCCGTGCGGCGCGAGCGGCAGGTCGAACGCCGTGCGCGTCCCCGCGAAGTACTCCGCGAGCTGCGCGGCCGCGGCTGGGAACAGGCCCGCCGACCGCCGCCACTGCGGCCGGATGGCGGCGGAACGGTCCCCGGCGTCCAGCAGGTACAGTCCGCTCAGCGCCCGCTCGTCCCCGGTCAGCGCGAGCCGCCCGACCGGCGAGTCCACAATGTCGTACCAGGTCCGCGCCGCCGGATCGGCGGACAGGAACGGACTTGTCATCATGTCACCCTCCACTTTAATTTTTCGGTAACTGTTAACGATATCGTTAACAGTTCAGGCGGTTTCTCGCGCGTCCCGGATGATCCCGGCCTGGCTCGGCCGCGCCGGCTCGAGCGTGGCCCACAGGTAGTGCGTCGCGTACGAGCGCCAGGGGCGCCATCGCTCGGCGGCCGCCGCGGCCGCTCCGGTGCCGGCGCCCAGGCCGCGCAGCGCGCGCAGCAGGCCGGCATCCCCCGGCAGGAAGACGTCCGGGTCGGACAGGGCCCGCATCCTGATGTATCCCGCCGTCCACGGGCCGATCCCCGGCAGCGCGACCAGTCGCGCCCCCGCCTCGTCCCAGTCCGCACCGGGGTTGAGCCCGACCGCGCCGGACGCCAGTGCGGCGGCCAGCGTGATCACCGCCCGCCCCCGGGCCAGCGGCATCGGCAGTACGGCGGGATCGAGCCCGGCGATCGTCGCCACGTCGGGGAAGACATGCGTCAGGCCGTCGTCCAGCCCGGCGACGGGCCCCGGCAGCGGCGTCCCGCACAGTTCGACCAGGCGCCCGCCAAGCCGCCGGGCCGCGGCCACCGACACCTGCTGGCCGAGCACCGCGCGGATCGCGATCTCGTCGGAGTCCACCGCGCCGATGGAACGCCGTCCGGGGCATTCGGCCGCCAGCGGACCGAGCAGCGGGTCATCGAGGAAGGACCCCGAGATCGCCCAGGGGTCCGCGTCGAGGTCGAGCAGTCGCCGGCACCGCTGCACGGCGGCGGTCACGTCACGCAGGTCGGACAGCACCAGCGAGCAGTCGACCCAGTTCGCCGCGGGAACGGCGCGCAGGGACAGCACGCCGAACCCGTTCGGCAGCCTCATCGTCCGCGCGTAGCAGTCGGCGCTGGCCACCTCGATGGCGGGAATCGCGCGCTCGGCGAGGAACCCGAACATGCGGCCGGCATCGATCGGCGGCCGGAACGGCAGTCGCAGCCGCAGCGCACCCGGCACGCCGCCGTCTGCGGGGGTTCCGTCGCGGTGCCTGGCCCGCTCCCGCAGCGCCGAGGGCGCCGTGTCATACACCTCGAGCACCGTAGCGTTGAACTGCCTGATCGAGGTGAACCCGGCGGCGAAGGCGATGTCGCCCATCGGCAACGCGGACGTCTCGACCAGGATCCGCGCGGTCCGAGCCCGCTGCGCCCGGGCGAGCGCCAGCGGCCCGGCGCCGACTTCGCTGGTCAGCAGCCGTCCAACCTGGCGCGGGGAGTAGCCGAGGAACGCCGCGAGCCCGGTCACTCCGTCCCGGTCCACCACGCCGTCCGCGATCAGCCGCATCGCGCGCCCGGCCACGTCCGACCGCACGTTCCACTCGGGCGAACCGGGAGAGGCGTCGGGGCGGCAGCGCTTGCACGCACGGAACCCGGCCTGCTGCGCCGCGGCGGCCGTCGGGTAGAACGCGACGTTGACCCGCTTCGGCATGATCGCCGGGCAGGACGGCCGACAGTAGATTCCCGTGGTCCGCACGGCGCAGAAGAACACGCCGTCAAACCGCGCGTCCTTGCTGCGGGCGGCCGCATACCGTTGGTCGTCGTCCATCACGGACCCACTCAACCACCCGGCCGCAGGTAACACTAGCGGAAATCGGACATGATTGCCGCGTGCCTAGACGCGCCAGAAGTCGCAGGGGTCCTCGCCGTTGCGGAAGCCCGCCTGCTCCACGATGTCGACGGCCAGCTTGAAGCGGTCACCGACGCGGTTCGGCAGGTGCGCGTCGCTGCCGAACGAGACCGCCCTCCCGCCCTCTTCCCGCCACCAGCGCATCATGTCGACCGAGGCCAACGGTGACTTCGTGTTGATCTCAAGCACCCGGCCGGTGGCGGCCAGCGCGCGGAAGACCGCCCGGTACTCCTCCTCGAACGGCGCTTCGGTGTACCGATGCGGCCCCCCGGGCCAGTAGCGGCGGGGGAAGTCCACGTGGGCGAGCACCTCGAACAGGTCGCTGCCCTCGATCAGCGCGATCACCTCGGCGAAGTAATAGCGCATCGCGTCGTCGTCCGGCATCCGCCCGAACAGCGCGTCGGCGGAGACGAGCCGGCCCTGATACGGCACCGCGTGCAGCGAGCCGAGGACCCGGTCGAACGCGTTGCCGCGCACGATGGCGCCGGCGCTCGCACCGAACAAGTGCGCTTCCCCGGCCTCTACCCCCGACCAGATCCGCAGTTCGGGAAAGCGCTCGCGGCATCTGCCGATCGAGGCCAGGTAGCCGGTGACGTCCAGCGGCTTGATCCGGCTCCACCAGCGCTGATCGGTGGCGACGTCCACGATGGCGTCGCCCGTTGCGCCCTCGGTGAACTCCAGGTGCTCGGTGAACGCGACCGCCGGCAGCCCGATGGCGACGGCCTGCTCGCACGTGCGCACCATCGACGCGTCCGCTGACGTGTCGTATGACCACTCCGTATGGACGTGATTGTCACTCGGAAGGACGTGTTCCGTCATTCGGTAGGCACATGATCGTTCGCAGGCAACACGGTCTCATCTTATGGGGGGCACCCCCACGCACCCGCGGGGGCTACCAGTGGGCGTCGCGCTGCTTCGCTGACGTGATGACGTAGATCTCGCCCGTTTGGCGGGCGTCGTGCGGGATCCGGGGCTGGCCGGGCTGGGCGCCGGGCTGCTCGTCGCCCGGGGGCAGTGCGGTGGCGGGCCGCTTGCCGGCCTTGGACAGCCTGCCCCAGCGCTCTTCCCAGTTGCCCACGTCGCCGCCGCAGGCGTTGACGTAGGCGATGAGCACCGGCAGCGTCGGCAGCCTGAGGCCGCCCGCCGCCGAAGCCAGCGTCCGCATCGTGTAATGGGACTTCTCCGCCATGTCGGGGTAGTCGAGGCCCACCTTCGAACGCAGTACGCGCAGGTCGCGGGCGAACGCGGCGACGTTGTCGGTCTCGATCGCGGCGATCGGGCCCTTGGCGTCGGCCTGCGGGTCGGGCAGCGCGCTGTCCCGTTGCCTGATCAGCGGGCTGCCAACCCGGGAGAACCCGCCCGTGTTGCGCATGCCGGCACCGTCGGCGGCCCCCTGGTACTGCTGGCCCGGGTGCGGCTCGCCATAGGAGGGCTGCCCCGGGTACGGCTGCTGTCCGGTACCCGCCCAGCCTTGACCTGGTGCGGGCCCGGCCGCCTGCCACGACCCGGTGCCGCGGTTGCCCGGCGCACCGCCTGCCGGCCCGGGCGCCCGGCCTTGTCCCTGCCCGGGCCCTTGGCCTGGCCAGGGACCGGCGGCACGCGGGTCGGCCTCGAAGCCGGGGCCCGCCGCCTGCCATGACCCGGTGCTGCGGACGCCGGGGCCGTACGGTGCCTGCTGCCCGCCCCAGTCCTGTCCCTGAGCCGCCCCGGCGGCCTGCCACGACCCGGTGCCGCGCATGCCGCCGGGTGCCTGCCCTGGCGCCCAGCCCTGGCCCTGGCCCGGCTGCGGGCCTGCGGCCTGCCACGATCCCGTGGTCCGCATGTTCTGGCCGTACTGCGTCCCCGCCGGGGGAGCGGCGTACTGGCCGGCGCCGTACTGGCTGGCGCCGGGGACTTCCGTGCCGTACGGTGCCTGGCCGTACGGCACGGAAGCGGGCTGGCCGTGGCCGTACGGCGCGGTCCCTGCTGGCGGGTAGGGAGCCGGCCCGGGCTGGCCGGGTCCCTGCTGGCCCGCGGTGAACTGTCCCTGCTGGTAGCCGGCTGGCCCCGGCCCGGGGTCGCGCTGCCCGTACCCTTGCTGTCCCTGCGGCCACGGCTGTCCCGGCCCGGGTGCCCCGCTCTGCCCGGTCGGCGGTTCCTGGGCGCTGCCGGACCACACGGTGCCGTACTGGCCGGCCCACGGCTGCTCCGCGGCGGACTGCCCCGGAGCCGTGAACTGCCCCGGGGCCGTGAACTGCCCCGGAGTCGCGGACTGCCCCGGGCCGGCCCACTGCTGGCCGGGCGGGAATCCGGGCGCGGGCCCGTTCGGTCCGGGTGGCGGCCACCCCGGCACCGGGCTGTCGACGGTTGTCGGCCGCTCCGGGGGCCGCCCGCGAAAGCCCTGCCCCTGGTACCCCTGGGGTTGCTGGTAGCCCCGATGTCCCTGGGGAGGGTTGCCCTGTCCTGGGTTACCCGGGCCGGGATAACCGGGCTGCCCCTGACCGGGATAGCCCTGACCGGGCTGACCGGCGGCGGGTCCCGGGTCGTACCCGTACGGGCCCGGGCCGTCCTGGTCGTAGGGTCCGGGCCGGGGGCCGCGCGGCTGGGGCGGGCGCTGCTGACCCGGTCCGGTGCGCTGCTGGCCCGGACCGGGACCGGCGGGCCGTGGACGCGCGCCCGCCGGGCGTGGCCGAGGGCGGCCTACGCCGGGCATCGCGTCTTCCGGGCGCTGCCAGGGCCGGTCATCCGGCCCGGGCGTGTAACTCGCCTGCCAGCCGGTCCGTCGCCCGCCCCCGGGCCGCGGCGGCATGCCGCCGCGCTCGGCTCGGGTGCGGGGCGGCCCGGGCGGCATGTCCGCGGGGCGGGGCCGTTCCCGGTCTCCGCCGCTGGCATAGGCCTGGTAGCCAGGGTCAACGGGGTATGCATCGGCTTCAAGGTAAGCGTCCCGCTGGTAAGCGTCGTGATCCGCGTAGGCGGCGTCATTGGCCCGGCCGTTACCGCCCCGGCCAGCCCCGCTGCCCTGACGACTCACCCGTACCTCCTGGACCAACCGTGCGGCGACTCGCTACCCCAAATCGAGTGTAGGGCCGGCCTGCCTTCGGGGCGGGGCCGATGGGTAATTGGCGCTGCTTCGACGCCGTTTAATTTCTTCGGTCCTCCCGGGCTGAGCGCAGGTGTCGGTTTTGTCGTGCGGGAGCTACCCTGGCTTTTAGGGCACGAGCGAATGCCCGCGCCAACGGGCTTGCCGCGCCAACGCGCGGCAAGCCGATCGCGACGGTTGCGGAGCGGCCATGGTGGCGTGGATCGTCTGGCTGATCGTGGCGGCCGTGCTCGGTGTCGCCGAGCTGGTCACGTTCACGTTCGCGCTTGGCCTGATCGCGGTCGGCGCGTGCGTCGCCGCCGCCGTCGCGGCCGTGCAGCTGGGCTTGCCCTTCCAGCTGCTGGCGTTCGTCATCGCGTCGGGGGCCGGGCTTGGCCTGGTCCTCCCGATCGCCCGCCGCCATGTGCGGCAACCGCCGCTGCTGCGGACCGGGCCGGCCGCGCTGGTCGGCAAGCACGCCCAAGTCCTCGAAGAGGTAACCGGCCACGGCGGCCGGGTCCGCATCGGCGGCGAGGAATGGTCGGCCCGTTCCTACGACGAGACGCTCGTCATCCCGGTCGGCCACACCGTCGACGTCATGCAGATCGAGGGCGCGACAGCCCTCGTCTATCCACGGGAGTAGCCATGGTCATCGCGGAGATTGTCATCGTGGCGGTCGTCGCTCTCATCGTCTTGCTGACCGTCGTCCGCTCGGTCCGCATCGTGCCGCAGGCGCGAGCGCGGAACGTCGAGCGGTTCGGCCGGTACCGCAAGACCCTGGAGCCCGGCCTGAACTTCATCGTGCCATTCGTCGACCGGCCCAAGCCGCTGATTGACCTCCGGGAGCAGGTCGTCTCGTTCACCGGGCAGTCGGTGATCACCGAGGACAACCTTGTCGTGCAGATCGACACGGTGCTGTTCTTCCAGGTGACCGACCCGAAGGCGGCGGACTACGAGATCGTCAACTACATCCAGGGGATCGAGCAGCTCACCGCCACCATGCTGCGCAGCGTGATCGGCTCGATGGACCTCGAGCAGACGCTGACCTCCCGAGACAAGATCAACACGCTGCTGCGCGGCGTGCTTGACGACGCGTCGGGCAAGTGGGGCATCCGGGTCACCCGGGTGGAGATCAAGGCGATCGACCCGCCGAAGTCCGTCAAGGACGCGATGGAGAAGCAGATGCGCGCCGACCGGGAGAAGCGCGCGGCGATCCTCACCGCCGAGGGTCAGCGGCAGTCGCAGATCCTCACCGCGGATGGCGACAAGCAGAGCAAGATCCTGCGTGCGGAAGGCGACAAGCAGGCCACGATCCTCCGGGCCGAGGGAGAGGCGCAGGCGATCAGCCAGGTCTTCGAGTCGATTCACCGCAACGACCCGGACCCGAAGCTGCTCGCTTACCAGTACCTGCAGACGCTGCCGCAACTCGCCAACGGCGCGGGCAATACGTTCTGGGTCATCCCGAGCGAGGTCACGACGGCGCTGAAGGCGGTGACCTCGGCATTCGGCGGCGAACAGCCGCAGGCCCAGCCGGCGCCGCCGCCCGCCCCGGCCGCATCAGGCCCGGCCGTGTCGGCAACCACGGGGCTGGCAACCACGGGGCCAGGGACCACGGGGCCAGGGACCACGGGGCCGGAGGCCGTCAGCCAGGCACTGCGGCCGCCGATCCCGCGGCAACTGGAGTCACCGGAAACGGAAGCGGCCGCCAACCCGGACCAGCCGGTCCCGCTCAGCGTCACCTTGCCGGGATCGGTGAACGGCAGCGCCGACTAGCCGTCACGCCGGGCGCGGGCACTCACGCGAACAACGCCAGCGCGGCGATCAGCAGGCAGAGCACGACGAGGCCGACGGTCACCAGGATCGCGGTCCGGGGTGACCGTCCCGCGGCCGGCGTCCGGCCGCTCGCCGCGGCGGTCACCGGGCCTGCTGCCGGCCTGGCCTGAGGGTCTTCCGTCCAGGGCGCCGCGTCCCAGGGCACCCCGGCGCCACCGGAGGAGGCGTCCTGACGGGCAGGCTCCGCCACCGTGGGCGTGTGCTTAAGCACCGGCCAGGCGGATGACACCCGGATGGGGTCCCAGCCGGCCGCCGCCTTGTTCTCGTTCTCCAACTGGTCTCCCGGCAGCGGCAGTAGATCTTCCGGCAGTGACGGCGACGGCGGGAAACCGGCCGGCGGCATCATGTTCGGCGACTCCATGTTAGGCGGCACTGCGGCGGCCGGCACTGCGGTCGGCGGCACCGCGGTCGGCGGCACCGCGGGCTCGTCGTCCCCCGGGGTGGCCATCTCCTCGGCCACCCGGTTGAGCGCCGCGATGATGACCGAAGGGTCGGGTCCGTCGTCGTCCGCTGCGTCCGAGCTGATGCGCGCCCCGGCGCTCGCCGCGTCCGACCGGCCCGATTGCCGGGCCGCGGACACCGGCAGCGACGGCGACTTGGTCAGCGACCGCCAGCGTTCCTCCCACTCCTCGGCGGTGCCGCCGCAGCCCCGGACGAACGCGGTGAGCACCGGCAGATCCGGAAGCGCGGGACCGACCTCGGCGGCCCTGATGGAGTCATAGGGATAATGCGCGCGCGCGGCGAGCTCGGCGTGCCCCAAGCCCGCGCCGCTTCTCAGTTGGCGCAGCTCATTCAGGAATCGCGCCGCGTCGTCACCCGACGCGGCGTAACCCGCCGCGGACCGACCATCTGCCTTACGGTGCTCCACCCAGGCACCCCTCCCCTGGAATCCGCCTGCCGGCTGGACCCCTCGGGCTTACCCCAGGAACGTGGGGGACATCCTCCAGCCAGGATTCACTCGAAGGTTATCTCCCAGGATGACGATGAGCGTCGCAACCACGAGCTTTAGGCATGCTGATTTCGCTGGCGCGGCAAATTGCCACGCTTTATGGGGGCCACTGTCACGTAATGTGTCTGGATTGCAGGCCGATGACCGGATTGTCCGAGAATGGTTACCTACCCAGCCGGGTATGCAGGCGCACGACCGCTACCTTGACGCCCATGTCCAGGTTGGACCGGCTGCCGTCCGGCGCCCACCCGGCCGCTTCGAGGAACCCGATCCGGGCCGAGTCGCCGGCCAGTGCCCAGGTGTAGGCGGTGCTGAACCCGTCCTCGGCGAACGTGTCGGCCACGGCGTGCAGCAGCCGCTGATCGTGACCACCGGCCGCGACGGCCGGCGTCACGTGCAGCTCGTACAGCTCCCCGTCGGCTCCCGGCCACAGGTCTTCGTCGGTGGCGGGCCCGGCGGCCGCGAACCCCAGGATCTCGGATGCGCCCGCCTGCTCGACGGCGACATGCACCCGGTGCCTGGATGTCGGCGGCGCGCCGATGGCGTCCCGCCACCGTGCGGCCCACTGGTCAACGGCTGACTCGCTGGTCAGCTCGCCGATCACGGCGTCCGGCACGAGCCCGGCGAACGTCTCCAGCCAGCTGGCCGCCTGTACCCGGGCCAGCCCTTCGGCGTCGGACGCCCGCGCCTCCCGGACGAACCCGCTCACTGTGTCTCTCCCGGGGGGGTGACCCCCCCGGAGACCCCCCCACGCATGGGGGAGTCCCTCCCCCATAGCCCCCTCGCCGGGGGCAAGCCCCCGGGTCGGCGCCTGCGGCGCCGTGTCCGTATCCGGGGGTTGGGGTTGGTGGTCCGCTGTCTTTCGGGGGCCGGGCTCTCCGCGTGCGGGGAGTCCCTTCCCCATGGCCCCCTCGCCGGGGGCAAGCCCCCGGGTCGGCGCCTGCGGT
>DAHWEX010000354.1 GCA_027326205.1 Actinomycetota bacterium | reverse complement strand
GCGGATCGAGCCGCCGGTGTCCGTCCCGAGCGCGAGCGGTGCCTCGTAGGCGGCGACGGCGGCGGCGCTGCCGCCCGAAGATCCGCCGGGAACCTTGGACAGGTCCCACGGGTTGTGCGACGGCCCGAAGCCGGAGTTCTCGGTGGAGGAGCCCATCGCGAACTCGTCCATGTTGGTCTTGCCGATCAGGACGGCCCCGGCGCCGCGCAGTCGGCTGGTCACCGTGGACTCGTACGGCGGCACCCAGCCGTCGAGGATCTTCGACCCGCAGGTCGTCGGCATCCCGATGGTGGCGAACAGGTCCTTGACCGCGACCGGGACGCCCGCGAGCGCGCCGAGCGGCTCGCCCGCCGCCCGCCTGCGGTCGACCTCGCGTGCCTGCGCGAGCGCGTGCTCGGCGTTGACGTGCAGGAACGCCTGCACGGAACCGTCCACGGCGCCGATCCGGTCGAGGTGCGCCTGGGTGATCTCGACGGCGGAAACGTCTCCCGCGGTCACCGCGGCGGCGAGTTCGGCCGCCGTCTTCTTGATCAGCTCACTCATGCCTACTCCTCGACCAGGATCCTCGGGACCTTGAACCGCTGCAGTTCCACGGCGGGCGCGCCGGACAGCGCGTCTTGCGGGGGCAGGCAGGGAGCGGGCTCGTCGGCGCGGAACACGTTGACCAGGCCGGTCGCGTGCGTGGTCGGCTGGATACCGTCCGCCGCGACCTCCTGCACCTGCGCGACCGACGCGATGATCGCCTCAAGCTGCGGGGCAAGGTGGTCGAGCTCGTCGTCGCTGAGCGCGAGCCTGGACAACCGGGCCAGGTGAGCGACCTCGTCGCGGGTAATCGGCATGGCCTCCATCCTAGGGCGGATGCGGGCCTGCCTAGTAAGCGGTTAACGCGCACGTAGCACGAAACTGCACGGATGCCCGCCTGCCCCGGCCGTGCCGGACTCCTGCGCGGCCGGGGACGAGACGATCCCGGCCTCGCCCGCGTTAGGCGGCCGTCTTCGGCTGTGCCTGGACCGACGTGGTCCCGTTGACGAAGGCCCAGATCACCTGGGACGCGGCCGGGTAGCTGCCCGGCGGCCGGGGGAAGCTGTGCACGCCCGCCGAGTAGACCGCGAACCCGACGCTGGCCCCGTCGGCGCAGTCCGGCCACAGGGTGTAGGTCACGTTCCCCTGCCGCACCGTCTGCGACGTCGTCGTGCACTGCGACGAAGACCGCAGGTCCGCGTTCTGCACCGTGGCCGCCGGCGATTCCGTGCCCTTGTCCCCTGGTTCGTACGGCACGTCCGTGTCGTCGGTCGCCGCGATCGTCAGGATCTTCATCGGGACCACGACCGTGCAGCCCGGCATCGGGGCCGCCTTCACGATCACGGTGCCGTCGAACAGCAGCGGGTCGGTGCAGGCGAGCCGGTAGGCGAGCCGTCCGCCGTTGCTGTACCCGACGACGTAGACCGGCCGGGCGTGCCCGGGGTCGACCACGGACACGAGTCGCGTGATGAAGCCGGTGTCGTCGACCGCGGCGCTGGCCGCCCACGAGCAGCAGCCGAGCGCGTTCCACGACTCCCGGTACGCCAGCGGGTAGACGACCTCCGCGTCGCCCGCGGTCGCGTAGGAGGTGAACTCGTCCCGGCCGATCTCCTGGGCCTGGGTGGAGTTCAGCCCGGACAGCACCATGATGATCGGCGCCCCCGGCTTCAGCGCCGTCTTCGCGGGCGTGAGGACCGTGTAGCTCCTGGTCAGGCCGCCGGCTTGCAGCGAGTAGACGGAGGTGCGCATCGTGGCGTCGGCCGCGGCGACGACCTTCGCCGTGGCGACCGACCCGCCGCTCCCCACGATGACGACCGCGAGCGCGACGACGAGCGCCCGCCTGGAGACGCGGGCGGCCCGGGCGGTGACCTTGTCCTCGAGCTTGTCGAGCAGCCGGTCGGCCGCCTGGCCGAGCCGGAGCTTCCGCTTCGGCCGCCACTCGCGCCCGGTGAGGAACAGGCTCAGCGGGGTCCGCCGCATCACCGAGGCCATCACCCACGCGCAGCCGTAGATGAGCGGGACGGCGACGAACAGCAGGAGCAGCACCTCGAAGCTGGAGTGGCGCAGCCGGTGCAGCCAGCCGATGAGGCCGCCGTCCGCGCCGAAGTAGCGGGACCCCGCCGCCAGCAGGAGCGCTTGCAGGACGAGCGGGTGCGCGAGGTAGATGCCGAACGAGCTCGCCGAGCCCGCGGCGCAGAACTTGCGCCCCGGTGCTCCCCGGTCGCTCCACAGCAGGCCCCCGCCGAGCAGCGCCCAGCCGAAGGCGAGCGCCTCGGCAACGCAGACCGGCTGGAAGACAGCGCTCGCGTTGCCGGGCGTCGCCCCGAAGACCTCGGTCTCCACCAGGAACACGCCGATCCCCGCCGCCACGCCGGCGGCCGCCACGGCCGCGACGCGCCGGCCGCTGCCCAGGTGGCGCCGGGTGAAGGCGCAGAGCCGCTCGAAGTGCCAGCCCGCGAGCGCGCCGGCCACCACGTAAAGCACGTAGGAGTCGATCCAGTACCCGAGCCCGGCCCCGTTCAGGAACTGGGCGATGACCCCGCTGCCGCTGCGCCCGACCTTGTAGTGCAGCCCGACGGTCAGCCAGGCCTGGTAGGCGAGCGCGGCGGCGAACAGCCAGGCGTGGTACCGCTCGGTCTTCTTCAGCACCCACTTGATCAGCGGGAACAGCAGGTAGATCTGCATGCTGACGAGCAGGAAGTACAGGTGGTACCGCGCGCCGGCGTTCTCCAGGTCGTGCAGGAACGCGGCGGGGAAGGCACCGCGCGACCGGCCGTCCGCCGCGTAGTAGATCGCCGACCAGGTCACGTAGGCGGGCAGCACCAGCCAGAACCGCCGCCGCCAGAACCGGCCGGCCCGCAGCGGCCGGTGGCCGTAGTTGTAGGTCAGCACCAGCGCCGTGAGCAGGAGGAACAGCTCCCGGCTGGTGTGGAAGATCGTGGTGACCGCGCCGACGCTCATGGTGACCGTGCCGCCCGCGAAGGACAGGGTGTGCACGCTCACCACGAACACCATGATGATCAGCCGGATCAGGTCGAACGCGACGATGTGCGGCCGCTGGCGCGGCCCGGCCGCGCCGGCGTCGGCGTCCGCGTTCGCGGGCGGGGCGGTGGCGGGCGGGGCCGCGGGCCGCGGCCCCGTGCCGGGGAGGGTGGAGCTCACGACCGCGCCGTCACCAGGTCCTTCAGCAGCCGCCGCGAGATCTTGCCGGTGGGCCCGAGCGGCAGCCGGTCCATGAACCGGTACTCACTCGGCTGCTTGTGCCGGGGAAGCTGCCGTGCGCAGGCCGCGGTCAGCGTGGCCTCGAGCGCCGCGAGATCCGGCACGTCGTCGGCGGGGACGATGTACGCCGCGGGGCGCATCCCGAGCACCGCGTCCGGAATCCCGATGAGCGCGGCGGAGCGCACCCCCGGCTGCGCGAGCAGGATCTCCTCGATGTCGCGCGGGTAGATCTTCTCCCCGCCGCGGTTGATCACGTCGTCCGAACGTCCGACGAGGAACAGGTACCCGTCTTCGTCCAGGTAGCCCAGGTCGCCCGTGTCGAGCCACCCGTCGGCGTCGATCACGCCGGGCCGCCCGCCGCGGGCGTAGGCGCGGATGACGCCCGCGCCCCTGATCTTGACCCGGCCGATCTCGCCGGCCACGGCGTCGACGCGCACCTCGGAGCCTGCCGGGCGGCCGGCCGAACCGGGCTTGCGCGGCCCGTCCACCGGGTTGGCGGTGATCATGCTGGCCGCCTCGGTCATCCCGTAGGTCTCCACGACCGGCACCCCGGTCGCGCCCTCGAACGCGCGCAGCGCGGCGAGCGGCAGCGGCGCGGACGCCGACCGGACGAACCGCAGCGCCGGGGGCCGCGCCGCGGGCGGGTCCATCCCCAGGATCGAGATGATCGCGGGCACGGCGTTGATCCAGGTGATCCCCCGACCGCTGATGACCTCCCAGAACCCGCGCCTGCTGAACTTGCGGTCCACCGCCAGGTACGCCCCGGCCCGCAGCGTGGCGAGCACCCCGACGACCTCGGCGTTGACGTGGAACAGCGGCAGCGAGCAGTAGCCGCGGTCCGCCCTGGTCAGCCGGTGGCACTCCACGACGCTCGCCGCCACGTGCATCAACTGCTCCTCGCGCAGCAAGATCCCCTTCGGCGTCCCGGTGGTCCCGCTGGTGCTCAGGAAGATGCCGCCGCCCGCCGCCGCCGGCCCAGTGTTTTCGGTCAGCACGGGGGCGCCGCCTTCGGTGTCAAAGTCGAAGGAGATCACACCGAACGGGCCGCCGGTTCCCCTGGCGCCGTCATGCTCCGCGCCAGCGGAGGGCCGCGCCACCCGGATCGTCGCCGCGGGCCGGGCCACGCCGAGTACCCGGGCGATGTCCTGCTCCGGCGCCCCCGGGTCGAGGGGGACCGCGACCCGGCCCCAGGCGACGATCGCCACGAGCGCGGCCGCGTACTCCAGCGGCTCGGCGAGCCGCACCGCGATGCGGGCACCGGGACCGAGCCCGGCCTGGCCGAGGCGGAGCCCGGTGTCCGTGACCAGCTCAAGCAGCCGGCCGTAGGTCAGGGTCGCGCGGCCGCGGGCGTCCGCCAGGTAGACATCCTCGCCGTGCGCTTCGGCGGCCTCCGCTATCCAGTCGAGCAGCCCCGTGTTGGCCAGCCCCGTGTTGGCCAGCCCCGTGTTGGCCAACCCCGCGCCGGGGCGCATCAGTGCATCATCCGCGGGTCGTTGTAGTGCTTGAACTCCAGGAGGTTGCCCGCCGGGTCCGCCAGCACGAACGTCCGGTGCTCCTCGGCCAGGCCCTCGAACCGCAGCGAGACCTCGCGGTAGAAGGGGATCTTCCGCAGCACCGCGCAGGCGTGCAGCCGCTCGAAGTCGGCCGACTCGCGGAACGTCACGCCGAAGTGCCGCGGGTACAGGCTCTGCGGCGCGGCCGGCTCGCCGGGGGTGAGGTGGCACACGACCTGGTCGCCGAAGAAGTCCAGGGTGATCCGGTCGTGGTAGCGCCGGGCGAGCTTGCAGCCCAGCCTGGTGACGTAGAAGTCCTGCGCCGCGTCCAGGTCGTGGACCGGGATCGCCAGGTGAAAGACATCGGAAGTGGTTCGCACGGTCGGTCGCCTTTACGTGATCGGTTACTCGAAGGTGGCCAGGGTGTCCGAGCGCAGCCCGAGACGGAGCGTCTCCAGGCCGATGACCCCGGCGGCGGGCACG
>DAHWEX010000343.1 GCA_027326205.1 Actinomycetota bacterium | reverse complement strand
GGAGACTTTCTCCGGGTCACTTATGTGACCGTTAACATCTCCGCTGATACTGAGCCTGCGCCCCGCCCGCCGTCAACAGCCAGGAGTCACAACATCATTACGTTCACCGCTGCCCCGCGGGCGCCGGCCGCGGGGCAGGGTGCGCCGGGGCACCGCGTTCCCCGGCAGCCTCCCGCGATATGCGATGCTCAATGCGTGCAGCCAACCTCCGGGGGAACCGGCCTTCCGGTCCCCCGAGCCGCGTTCGGCGCAAGGGCGGGTTGCCGGACATGACGGTGACCGAGCCAAGCGGTGACCAGGCATGGCCTCGTCGCCGGCCGTCGAGCATCCGCGATGTCGCGCGCCTGGCCGGCGTCTCGCACCAGACGGTCTCCCGGGTGCTGAACGGGCACCCGAGCATCCGCGACGTGACGAAGTCCCGGGTGCTCGCCGCCATGGACGAGCTGCAGTTCCGGCCGAGCCGCGCCGCCCGGATCCTGTCGCGGCAGCGGTCGCAGACCATCGGGATCCTCGCCGCCGCGGTCGGGGCGCACTACGGCCCGGCGCGGTGCGTGAGCGCGGTCGAGGACGCCGCGCGCGAGCAGGGCTACTACGCGAGCATCGCCCGGATCGGGTCCGTCGCCCCGCACGCCATCTCGGCCGCGATCGAGGACCTGCTCAGTCAGGACGTCGAGGGAATCGTCATCGTCGCGCCGCGCACCACCGTCCTGTCGCTGCTGGCCGAACTGCCGATGAACGTGCCGATCGTGGCGCCCCAGGGCGACCCGCGCAGCGCCAGCGGCATCCCGGTCGCCTCGGTCAACCAGGAGGCGGGCGCCCGGATGGTGCTCGAGCACCTCATCAGGCGGGGACACCAGCGGATCTTGCACCTGGCGGGGCCGCCGGACTGGAACGACGCGCAGTTGCGGCTGCGCGCCTACCAGGCGCAGCTGAAGGAGGCGGGACTGCCCGCCTCGCCGCCGCTGTTCGGCGACTGGACCGCCGACTCGGGCTTCGAGATCGGCCGCACGCTGACCCGCGCCACGGCGGGCTGCTCCCGGAAGGAACTGCCGTTCACCGCGGTGTTCGCCGCGAACGACCAGATGGCGCTCGGGCTCATTCACGCCTTCCGGGTGGCCGGCCTCGACGTGCCGCGCGACGTCAGCGTCGTCGGGTTCGACGACATCCCGGAGTCGGCGCACTTCTGGCCGCCGCTGACCACGGTGCGCCAGGACTTCGCGAGCCTCGGCGCGCGCTGCGTCGCCATGCTGCTCGACGCCATCGGCCGGGCCGAGGACCCCGCCGCGCCGCAGGAGAGCAGCTCCGCGGTGGTGGAACCGCAGCTCATCATCAGGGACTCGGTGGCCTCGGTCTGACCGCCCGGCCGCGCGGCCGGCCGCGCGGCCGGGCGCGCGCCCGGCCTCGTCCGGCTAGCCGCCGAGCTGACTGGAGAAGACGCTGCGCGGCAGTCCGCTGGCGGCGGGCTTGAAGCTGCCCGGCCCGGGCACCGCGCCAACCTTTCCGTTGACACTGGCACAACCGCTGTGATTCGCTCGCTCAAGATAAGCGAAACGGATTTCAGTTTACTTTCGCCTCATGGAACCACGGCGTTGTGAGGAATAAGACCTGCATGAGCGAGCAATCCGTAACCAGTTTCCGTGACCGGGCGCGCTCCTGGCTGGCCGCCAACGCTCCCCGCAGGTCGGACGCCCAGGAGCCGGACGGCGAACCGCAGGCGGCCGGCGTCGCCGCGCAGCGGGAGTTCCAGGCGAAGCTCTACGACGCGGGCTTCGCGGGCATCACCTGGCCGAAGGAGTACGGCGGCCAGGGCCTGACCAACGCCGAGCAGATCGCGTTCGGCGAGGAGGCGCGCGGTTACGCGCTGCCCACCGGCGTGTTCTTCATCGGCCTCGGCATGCCCGGACCGACGATCCTTGAGATGGGCAGCGAGGCGCAGAAGAAGCGCTACCTGCCGAAGATGCTGCGCGGCGAGGAGATCTGGTGCCAGCTCTTCTCCGAGCCGGCCGCCGGGTCCGACGTCGCGAGCCTGACGACAAGCGCGGTCAGGGACGGCGACGAGTGGCTGCTCAACGGCCAGAAGGTGTGGACCTCGGGCGCGCAGTGGAGCGACTACGGCGCGATCATCGCGCGCACCGATCCCACGGTGCCCAAGCACAACGGCATCACGATGTTCATCGTCGACATGCACGCCCCGGGCGTGACGGTGCGTCCGCTCAAGGTGGCGACCGGCTCGTCGCCGTTCAACGAGGTCTTCTTCGACAACGTGCGGCTGCCCGCCGGCTCCGTCATCGGCGAGGTCAACAACGGCTGGGCCGCCGCGGTCGTCATGCTGCGCAACGAGCGCGTCACGATCGGCACGATGGGCTCGCCGCGGACCAGCCCGCTCTCCTACCACTCGCTGAGCGCCCTCGCCGCGCGCCTGGGAACCGGCGCGGACGTGGAGGTCGCCCGGCGGCTCGCGCGGCTGTACGCGCGGGAACGGTCGGTGCGGCTGTTCGGGCAACTGCTGCGCGAGGAGGCCATGGCGGGGCGCGACCCGGGAGCGCGCGGCTCCGTCGCCAAGCTGGCCGGCGCGGAGCTGGCCATGTCCGCGTGCGAGGTGGCGGAGGCGGTGCTCGGGCAGGCGGTGGTGGCGGGCGGGGCCGGCGACCCCGAGATCGACGCGGTCATCATGGCGGTCATCGGCTCGCCCGGCAGTTCGGTCGCCGGCGGCACGAACGAGATCCAGCGCAACATCATCGGCGAGCGCGTGCTCGGCCTCGCCAAGGACCCGGGCGTCGACCGCGGCACCCCGTTCAACCAGTTGCGCGTCGGCACGCTGAACACCAAGTAAGGAGCAACCGATGGCGCTGGTGCTTAACGCCGAGGAAGAGGAGTTCGCGGACTCCGTGCGGCGCTTCGTCGCCGAGCGCAGCCCGCGGGCGAAGCTGCGCGAGCTGATGGCATCCGGCCAGCCCTATCACGGCGACGTGTGGCGGCAGATGTCCGGGGGGCTCGGCCTGTCCGGCCTGATCATCCCGGCGGAGTACGGCGGCGCGGAGGCCGGCTACCGGGTGCTCGCGGTCGCGCTGACCGAGCTGGGCGCCGGGCTGGTGTCGTCCCCGCTGCTCGCCGGGACGCTGGCGGCCGGGGTGCTGCTGCGGCTTGACGACAAGGACGCGCAGGGCAGGCTGCTGCCGGGCATCGCGAGCGGGGAGCTGATCGCGACGCTGGCGCTGGCCGGCGACGTCACGGTCCGCGCCGACGGCGGGACCCTCACCGGCGAGGTCGCCCCGGTGCTCAACGCCGCGCAGGCGGGCGTGCTGCTGGTGCCCGCGCTCGCCGGCGGCGGCATCGGCGTCTACGAGGTCGAGGCCGCGGCGGCCGGCCTCTCGGTCGCGGCCGCGCCCGCGCTCGACCACTCCCGCTCGGTGGGCACGGTGCGCCTCGACGGCGTGGCCGGCCGGCCGCTGGCGGGCGACGCCGCGCGGGCGCTCGGCTTCGCCCGGGACCTGGCGAACCTGGCCCTCGCCGCCGAGCAGCTCGGCGCCTTCGGCGCGGCGCTGGAGATGACCGTCGAGTACGCGAAGATCCGGGCCGCGTTCGGCCGCCCGATCGGCGCGTTCCAGGGCGTCAAGCACCGGCTGGCGAACCTGCGGACCGACTGGGAGCTCGCGCACGCGGCGCTGCTCGACGCGGCGCGGGCCGCGGACGAGCGGCCCGGCGACTTCGCGGCCGCGGCTGCGGTGGCCCGGGTGTCCGTGTCCGACGCCTACGTCGCCGCCGCGACCGCGACGATCCAGTTGCACGGGGGCATCGGCTTCACCTGGGAGCACGACGCGCACCTGTACTACAAGAACGCGATCTCGCAGAACGCGCTGTTCGGCGACCCCAGGGCCCAGCTCGACCGCCTCCGCACCCTGCTCACGGCCGGCTAACCCGGGCGGCCCGGACGTGCCGGGCAGGGCTGGCGGGGCTGGCGGGGCTGGCGCCGGGCGGCACGCGGCGCGGGAACGGCAGAGCCGCAGGTGGCCGGGGACGGGCGTCTGCGGCTGCCTGCGGCTCTGGCTAGTGGCCGGCCGGCCTGGTGAGCGGTTACTGGCCGGCCGCGGCGGCCGCGGCGGCGAGGGCCGGCAGGTAGCCGTCCTGCTGGCCGCTCGCGGTCGGGTGGTAGGAGTTGCCGATGGGAAGGGTGATGGCGTGCAGCCAGTCCGAGCCGCTGCAGATCTCGTGGCTGGCGAACGCCGAGCGCACGTCGGCGAACGCGTCGCCGTTCTTCGCGGCGGCCGCCTTGATGACGGCGTCCAGGTCGTTGATGCCGTTGTCGAGCGTCGCGTGGTCGGTGCCGGACAGACCGAAGCAGAACCAGGCGCCGAGGTCGTAGAACACCGGGTAGTCCAGCACGACGACCTTCGCGTTGGGGGCGTGCGCGCGGATGTCGGCGAGCGTCGCGTCGAGCCGGCCGGGCAGCGTGCCGTTGGCGTACTTCTCGGCCGCGGCGACCGTGCTCACGCAGGTGCTGGTGGACTTGAGCACGCAGGTCTCCATGATGTTGCCGAAGCCCACGTCGTTCCCGCCGATCGTGATGCTGACCAGCGTGGTCGACGCATGAAGCGCCGAGAGCTGGCTGCTGATGACGTCGCTCGTCGTCGCGCCCTGGCAGGCGGCGAACGTGAACGACGCCGGAGAGTTCGCCTTCGCCCACAGCGCCGCGTAGGCGCCGGGGCTCCGGCCGCAGGATCCGCTCGTGCCGCCCGCGCCCACCCCCGATGAGTAGGAGTCGCCGAGGGCGACGTAATGGACCGCCGAGGCGGCCTGAGCGGGAATTCCCGTTCCGATGACGGCGGCGGCGAGCCCGAGGGCTGGCACGGTAACGCCGATGGCGAGCATGCGGGATCGACGCACTAGTCACTCCCAGTATCCGATGATTACAGCATGCGCGCGCAGAATTTTTATATCACCGATGATCAATCCAGCGGAAGATGCCGCGAGGCACTTTTATGCGGAAAGTAATGAATCATAAACGGAAGGTAATCGACGTTCGTCACACGGCATTACTTCCGTCTCAGAGAACAGACCTCGGCGGCGCGCCCATCGGCGGATACAGCGGATACGGCGGGATCAGTCGCGCTGGGCGCCGGCCGGCCAGATGACGTTGACCGGGGTGCCGCTGGCGTGGGCGTAGGCGACGACGTCGGCGGTGCCGCCGGGGCCGCGGCCCGGCCGGCCGTCCCAGACGGCGTAGAGCACGTCGGCGTTGTCGACCATCAGCGCGCCGGCGGCCATGAAGGACTCCGGCGTCGGCTTGGCGAACAGCAGGCAGCAGGCGTTCGCGGCCAGGGCGAGCAGTCGGTCGAACTCGGGATGGGAGTCGGCGGGCAGGCTTTCCCGGTACCGGCCGGCCGGGATGATCGCTTCCAGGCTGCCCCCGAGGTCGGTGACCGCGTGGGCGAAGATCTGGTCGGCCCCGTCAGCCAGGCACGAGATGCCGGTCACGTCCGGCCCTGCCTCATCCAGGGCCGTGCGGATGGCCTTCTCGACCAGGAGGGATGTCTCGCCCGCCAGGCCGCGATGCCCGGAAATCGCGATGCGCTGCACTGAACCTGCCGTCTCGCTATTCGGTGCCGTCCCCGCGGAAGTAGGTTACGGCCAGTCTTCATAGAGTTACCCCGGTCGAGGCCCGGGGTCAATCGCCGCCTGGGCCCGCGGGCCGGCGACCGGGAGTGGTCCCGGGCGCCGGCAGCGGCCCTGACGGCCTACTGCGGCGGCCCGGCGACCAGGTGCAGGGTGCTTGTCGTGGACTGGCCGCTGAGGTTCACCCAGGTGATGGTGGCCGTGTCGCCGGGGCGGAAGGGCGCCAGGCTGCTCGCCAGTTGGTTGGGCGTGCGCACCGTCTTCCCGTTGACCGCGGTGATGACCGCGCCGCCGGTCAGCCCCGCGTTCGCGGCCGGGCTGTTGCAGATCACGCCGTCGACGAGTGCCCCCGTGCTGACCGGGGCGATCTGCGACGGGGTCTGCAGGTTGACGTTGCTGGTGTAGCAGGAGGGCTGCTGGAAGCCGAAGCCGCCGAACCCGTTCCCCTGGGACTGCTCCTGCGCCGCCTCGCTCTGCGGATTGGACTGGGTGCTGGGGGTGTAGTAGATCCCGATGAACGGCGGGTAGCCGATCGAGATCGTGGAACTTGCCCTTCCACCGGCGATCTGCGACGCCAGCGACAGCGCGGTGTTGATCGGGATCGCGAACCCGGTCGGCGCCGACTGGGCGCCCGTGCTCACGCTCTGGCAGGCCGTGTCCATGCCGATGACCTGGCCGGACGCGTTGGACAGCGGGCCGCCGGAGTCGCCGGAGACGATATCGGCGTTGGTTCGCAGCATGCCGTGCAGCGTCTCGCTGGTGATCGTGCCGCCCTGGTCGGAGGCGGTGATCGTCTGGTTGACCCCGGTGATCGTGCCCGCGGCCGGCAAGATCGTGCCCTGTCCCTCGGCGTTGCCGAGCGCCACCACCGGGGCGCCGGCCTTGACCAGCGCGGAGTTGCCGAGCGGCACGGTGGTCAGCCCGGACGCGTTCTGCAGCCTGATCAGCGCGACGTCCCCGGTCACGTCGTAGCCGACCACGGTCGCCGGGTAGGTCTTCCCGGTGGCGACGACGGTGGCGGTGAGCTTCGTGCTGTCCTCGATGACGTGGTTGTTGGTGAGCACCAGCCCGTCGCTGTTGATCACCATCCCGGTGCCGGCGCCGGCCTCGCTCTGGTACTGGATCGTGCTGTTGATGATGACGATGCCCGGTTCGACCTTGTTGACGACCGCCTGGAGCCCGGTCGCGGCGCCCGAGGCGGACGAGGACGGCGCCGCGGACGGCACGGCGGCCGGCGACGAGGTCGCGGGCGACGGCACCGCCGCGGAACCGGGCACGACGGGACTCGCCGCGGCCGCGGGGGTGCCGGTCCCCGGATGGTCGAGCGCCAGCGTCGCGCCCACGGCCACGGCCGCGGCGAGCAGGGCCACCGCCAGGTGGCTCAGGACGCTCCCGCCGCGCCGCCTGGGCGGCGGGGGCGGCGGGGACAGCGGGGGCGCGGCGGGCGGGTACCACCCGTAGCCAGGATCGCCGGAACTGCCGTGGTAACCGGAATCGCCGGATCCGCTGCCCTCGATCATGGTTCGCACCTCGCCATGCGTGCTCTTGGCAAACCTTTAGTTCCCATCTCATCACCCGAAGTCTGGCGGTCAGCTGAAGAAAGCCGCAAAGAAACCTCGGCGGTCGCGGTGCCGGGGTCAGCGGGCCGACGGCCGGCGGCCAGCCGCCGCAGCGCCCGGGCGCTCGGCGACCCGGGGTCGGCGGTGATGAACACCACCTGCTGGTCGTCCTCCGGGACGATGAGCACGTCGCAGTGCACGCGCAGCGGCCCTTCCTCCGGATGGACGATCGTCTTGACCCGGTGCCCGGGGGCGCGCACCGGGTGCAGGTCCCAGATCCCGGTGAACTCCTCGCTCCCGGCGCGCAACTCGGCGAGCAGGGCCGCGAGCCCGGCATCGCCCGGGTAGCGGTCCGCCGCCGCGCGCAGCCGGGCCACGGCGATCTCGGCGAAGTCCTCGTGGCCCGTCGTGAGGACCTCCTCGCGGCGCAGGAAGCGGCGCCGCGCGAGGTTGGGCCGGTCGCGCAGGCCGCCGAGCAGCGCCTGCGCCAGGGGATTCCACGCGATCACGTCGTAGGTGGCGGCCGTGACGACCGCCGCGGTGTCCGGCAGCCGCTCCAGCATGCTCGCGACGTAGGGGCGGACCTGGCGCGGGGGCCCGGACGGCGCCGGCCGGGCCACGCCGGCCAGCCGGAACACGTGGGCCCGCTCCGCCTGGGTCAGCCGCAGCGCGCCCGCGACGCCGTCGAGCACCGGGGCCGACGGCCGCGGCCCGCGGGCCTGCTCGAGCCGGGCGTAGTACTCGGCCGATATGTTCGCCAGGCCGGCCACCTCCTCGCGCCGCAGGCCGGGCGTGCGCCGGCGCGAGCCGTCGGGCAGGCCCACGTCGGCCGGCCGGAGCGCCTCGCGCCGGTCTCGCAGGAAGCTCGCCAGTTCCTGTCGTGCCATAGCCCGCCTCCCTGGCCGGTGAGCCGTTTAGCCGCGTACAGCTTGTGCCTGGATGCGCCGCCAGCCGACGGGCACCCTAGTTCCCATGAACAAGTCGATCGCACTAGTCACCGGGGCCAACAAGGGCATCGGCCGGGAAATTGCCCGCCAGCTCACGGCCGAGGGCCATACCGTCTACGTCGGCTCGCGGGACGCCGGGCGCGGCAAGGACGCGGTCGCGGGCATCGGCGGCGACGCCCGGCTGCTCGTCATCGACGTCACGGACCCGGAAAGCATCGCGGCCGCGGCCAGGCAGGTGCCCGCGCTGGACATCCTGGTCAACAACGCCGGGGTCTCCTCAAGCGAGCGGAAGCCGGTGACCGAGGAAAGCCTCGACCTGTTCCGCCGGGTCTACGAGACCAACGTGTTCGGCGTGGTCGCCGTCACCAACGCGTTCCTGCCCGCGCTGCGGCGCTCCGCGCATCCCCGGATCGTGAACATCTCCAGCGGCACCGCGTCGCTCGCGGCGTCGGCCGGCCAGGCGCAGGGCGTCATCGCCTTCGCCAGCGCGCCGTCCGGTGCCCTGGGCGCGTACCGCTCGTCCAAGACGGCACTGAACGAGCTCACCGTGCTCTACGCCAACGAACTGTCCGAGGAGGGCTTCAAGGTGAA
This sequence comes from Actinomycetota bacterium, assembly GCA_027326205.1. GTDB lineage: Bacteria > Actinomycetota > Actinomycetes > Streptosporangiales > Streptosporangiaceae > Trebonia. Next base: position 1,657 of record DAHWEX010000343.1, on the reverse strand, counting down.
CGCCCTCGCACCGGGCGCGCGCCGCACCGACCTGATGGGCCCGGGCGCGCTCGCCACGTCCCCCCGGGCCGGCGACCCGGCGCAGGGCGCGGCCGGCGCCGTCCGCCTCGCCCTGCTGCCGGACGACGGCCCGACCGGAGGCTTCTTCTCCTGGGACGGCACCCCCGTCCCCTGGTAACCCGGCCCCCGGTAACCCCGGCCCCCCGGTAGGGAGCGGGCAACTCGCGCGCTAGGTCGCGGAACGGCCGCGTGCTCCCCGGTGAACCGGCCAACGGGGCTGCCATGAGATCGGGTGCCGGAGCTAACCGTAGGCAGGCGTGGCCCTCCGGGCGGGGACTGGACCGGCTAGTTACCTCAGCTGAGTTGCCCCTCGAAGCGAACCGGGGCGGCGAGAACCGCAGCCGCGTGGTCGAAGTCGGCCAGGCGGGCCGCTAGCGTGGCGACGGCGAGTTCCCGGGGAAGGGCGGTGGAGAACTTGAGGCCCGCGACCGCCTTGTCGTCGGCGTCGGGCGGCGTCAGGCGGTCCCGTACGGCGCGGACAGCCGCTGGCCAGGCGGATGCGCGCAGGTCGCCGCGGAGCCTGAGGAAGAGCGGCGACACATGCTGGGCGGGATCCGCGACGCCGGCCCGGGCCAGGGTGGCGGCGAGGGTCGCGTTAGCGCGGTAGCCCGCCCAGGTCCACCAGCGCAGGTCGTCGTCGGTGACGCTGACCACCGTCGCCGTCGCGTGCACCCGGCCCACGGCGTCCGAGCGCAGCCCGGCCAGGGCGCCGGTTGCCCGCCTGGTCAGCACGGCCGGAGGATCCTCGCCGAGAAGAACATCCCGCATTGCCCTGGCCAGTTTGACGGCCCCCTCCCTGCCGCGCCCAGCCGGGTCGAAGTCGGGATGGGCCGGGTACTTGTGGGTCAGCAGCTGCTGGCACGAGCGTTCGAAGGCGCCGCGCAGCCCCTGCCCGGCGAGTAGGCGCGGGTGCAGGCCGGTCGTGAGCGCCAGCATATGGTCGGTGACCGGCGTGTCGCTGAGGTCGGCTGCGTCGGGGGCGCTGACGCCATAGGCGCGCCGCAGCGCCTCGAGTAGCCGCACGGTCAGCGCGCTGCGGCGGCTCTCGAGCTGGGTCCGGGCGTGGTGCCGGTCGTCGGCGGTCAGCAGTGGGGTGACCTCGGTGAGCCGGTCGCGCTCCAGGACGTAGTTGATGACGATGAGCGTCGACAGGTCGGCCTTGCGGTCATCGGACAGGAAACGCGGCAGCCAGATCAGCGTGTCGGTGTCCTCAAGCTGGTTGCGGAGCTCGCCAACGCGCAGCACGTCGTCGGCGGGCGAGTAGTTGCCCTCGTCCCAGGGGTAGTCGATGATCATCCTGATCGTGCCGGGATCGGCCTGGAACTTGCCGCTCGGCATCCGGTCCCGGTCGCGGACGTTGTCCATGAGCACGTCGACGGCGCGGACGGTGCCGCGCCAGACAATGTCCTCACGGGTCTCGAACGCGTCGTCGTCGGTGAGCCTGAGCTCGCCGGCGAGCATCGCGCGCACCAGGCGGCGACGGGCCGCGTCGTCATCCGCGTGCCGGCTGTCGCGGATGATCGACTCGGTGTCCACGCCGATGAGCGCGAGGTCCACGCGCGGGTCGTCTTCGCTGCCCGACAAGCGGAACTCGCCG
>DAHWEX010000338.1 GCA_027326205.1 Actinomycetota bacterium | reverse complement strand
GAAGTCGCGCAGCGCCCGGTCCAGGTTCCGGAACGCCTCCTGGTAGCAGCACTTGGAGTTCTCCGCCCACCAGCCCAGGTCCGGGTCGGCCTTCTTCGCCGCGTTCCACAGCTTGTGCAGTTCGGCGGAGGAGTACCACTTCCGCTCGGCCGCGTAGCGTTCCTTGCACCGGGCCAGGCCCCAGTTCCACGCGAACCGCGCCGCCCCCGCGTGCGAGCGCAGCATCCGCTTCTGCGCCGGGGAAGGCGAAAGCGCGAACCGGTACGCCCTGTTCACGGTTGCCACCAGCCACCTCCCTGGAGTCTCGCAGGCTAACGGGAACACGTTATCGTCTCTATCTGACATTTCTGGGAGCACGCGAATCTGCAGCGCATCCTGCGGCGGTGCCATGCCAGGCAACCCGGCATCGTCCCGACCACTAGTTGGCACTGACGAGCGCTAACGACCACCGAAACGGCAACAGCTGACAACCGTTTTCAGCGACCCGGTCAGCAGCGACTACACGACCAGACGCAGGTCCGTTCGGCGGCAGTGTCAAGCTTCCACCGCCCTTCTCCTTCACCGTGGAAACCGAAGACTTCGCTGCCTGATCCGCCCCGGCCCCGGCTCCGTCCCTGCGGTTGGCCGGTAACTCCTTGGTCCAGTCGCACAGGCAGAACGGGTGGCCGGCCGGGTCCAGCATGACCCGCCATCGGGTGGGCCGCGGCTGTTCCTTGGCCCGGCGGGCTCCCAGCCGGACGGCCTCCGCCTCGGCCGCGTCCAGGTCGCGGACCTCGAGGTCGAGGTGCATCTGTTTCGGGAGCGTGCCGCCCGGCCAGGTCGGCGGCCGGTAACCGGGCACCCGCAGCGCCGCGACCGGGGTGCCTCTGTTTCCCACGACGACGACATCGTCGCTGACGGGCGTCGCCTCGCCGCCGAGGAGCGCCGCCCAGAACGCCGCGAGGCTGACCGGGTCATCGCAGTCGAGGCAGATCATTCCCAAGCGCGTCAGGGCCACGGCCCGAGCCTAACCGGCACCGGGTTCAGCGCACCAGCATTCCGCGCCCGGCGTAGAACCGGGCGAAGTCGGCGACCGGAACCAGCGCGTCCCGCTGGCTGGCGGGCGGTACTCCGGACGGGTTGTGCAGCCGCAGCAGGCCGCCGCCGGCCCCGGTGACCAGCACCAGGTGCCCGCCGCGGGCGGGCGGCTCGCGGTCCGGCCAGCGGATCCAGGCGTGGACCGACGCGATGACCGGCGTCTGGGCCGATGCCGCCGCGGCCACTGCGGCCAGCGGCAGGTCCGGGGCGACCTCGACCGTGATCCCGTACTCGGCGCCCACCCAGTCCGCGAACGGCTGGTAAATGAGCCCGGCCACCCGGTCGCCCTGCGGGATGTACGCCTGCCAGGACAGCGCCCGCTCGACCAGCGTCATCATCGGCGGGACGGGCCGCCCGCTGCTCGCCAGGATCATCTTCAGGCAGGCCAGCCCGCAGACCTTGTTCGCCCAGTATTCGTACTCGGCCGCCGTGGCGGCGCCCGACGCCGCCCAGCGCGGGTCGTCGGCGAGCGCCAGCGAGCCGTCCACGAAGCGCTGCGCCAGTTCGGTCGACTCCCACTGGGCGAAATAGGGAACGCCGCTCGCGCCTGGCTCCTGGTTCACAGTGCACGGTACCGCGCGGAGGCGGCCGCCGGCGGGTCAGCAGACGGCGGCGGGGGCCGCGAGCAGGACGCGCAGCATGTCGCCGAGCGGGGTGGCCGCCTCGGGGGCGAGGCGGTAGTAGGCCCACTTGCCGCGCTGCTGGCGGGTGACCAGGCCGGCCTCGACGAGCAGCTTCATGTGGTGCGACACGGTCGGCTGGGCCAGCCCCACCGGCGCGGTGAGGTCGCAGACGCAGGCTTCGCCGCCATCGGCCGCGGCGATCAGGGACAGCAGCCGGACCCGGTGCCGGTCGCCGAGCGCGTGGAAGACCCGGGCGAGGCGCCCGGCGGTCGCGTCGTCGAGCGCGCCGCCGGCCAGCGGAGAGCAGCAGGCGGCCAGGTCACTGGCCAGGAGCGGCAGGGGCGCGCTTGTCATGGGCCGATCCTCCCATACCGATTGACAAAATTCGATGCATCCACAATATTCGATGCATCGAGATTTTTGGATGGGAGAAGCCATGAGTGACACCACCAGTGCCGGCCTCCGCGAGGAGGTCCGGTCGAAGTACGCCGCCGCCGCCCGCGCCGTGCTGGAACCCGGGGCGGACACGGCCGGATGCTGCGGCCCCGCCGCGGAAGCCGCGGAGGCGGTCGGCGGCTTCAGCAAGAACCTGTACCGCGAGGGCGAGACGGACGGACTGCCCGAGGAGGCCGTCCTGGCCAGCCTCGGCTGCGGCAACCCGCTGGCCGTGGCCGACCTGCGCGCTGGCGAGCGGGTCCTCGACCTTGGCTCGGGCGGTGGCATCGACGTGCTGCTGTCCGCGCGCCGCGTCGGCCCGTCCGGCTTCGCCTACGGCGTCGACATGACCGACGAGATGCTGGACCTGGCCCGCGCCAACGCCGCCAGGGCGGGAGCGGGCAACGTCGAGTTCCTCAAGGGCGAGATCGAGGCCGTCCCGCTCCCGGACGCGTCGGTGGACGCGGTGATCTCCAACTGCGTCATCAACCTCTCGGTCGACAAGCCCGCCGTCCTGGCCGAGATGTTCCGCGTCCTGGTCCCAGGCGGCCGGATCGGCATCTCCGACGTCGTCGCCGAAGACCACCTCACCACGGCCGACCGGCAGGCGGCCGGGTCCTACGCAGGGTGCATCGCCGGCGCACTGTCCCGGGCCGAGTACCTCGGCGGGCTCGCCGCCGCCGGGTTCGTCGGCGCCACGGTCACCTTCACCCACGAAGCCGCACCCGGCATGCACTCCGCGATCATCCGCGCGGTCAAGCCCGCGGGCTCCTGACGGCGTCGCGGCGGCCTGGACGACGGCAGCCGGAGCCCGGCCGGAGCGGGTCCTTAGCTGAGGCTTTTCTAGGAGGCTTTTCCGCGGGGCTCGCCGTTCCCGTCTGGGGCAACGTGCGGGGCGAGGAGTCCGACGCGGCGGTTCAACTCGGCCAGGGCCGCGTCGAAGCTGGCCGGGTCGCCGGACCGGACCGGGTCCGGCACCGACCAGTGGAGCGCGGCCGGCTCGCCGAGCTCCTCGTGGGCCAGGTCGCAGACCGTGACCACGAGGTCGCCGTCCGCCCGGACGTCGCCGACCCGCTGCGGCCGGACCTCGGGGAGCGGCAGGTCGTGGCGCCGGACCGCCGCGACCGTGCCCGGGTCGATCGCCGGCGCCGGGCGGGTTCCCGCCGACGTGGCGGGAACGTCGCTCGCCTGCCGCCACAGCGCCGCCGCCAGGTGCGACCGGGCGGAGTTCGCGGTGCACACGAACAGCACCCGGCGCGCGGGCCGGGCCGCCGGGCCCGCGAGGACGTCCAGGCCACCGGCGGCCAGGCACAGGTACGTGCGGCGCTTGTCGCCCTCGGAGCGGTGCCGGGAGACCACGCCCGCGTCTTCGAGCACGTGCAGGTGGTGCGCGAGTAGGTTGGACGGCACCGCCAGCAGCGCCGCGAGCTCCGAGGGGGAGGCGTCCCCGTCGGCCAGCGCGTCGGTGATCCGCAGCCGGGCCGGGTCGGCGAGCGCGGCGTGCACCGCGACGCGCCGGGCCAGGCCCTCAGTTAGCTCAATATTCATTAAGTCAATCTTGACTGAGTGAATACCGGTCCGTCAAGCTGGGCGAGTGACGAACCTTCCTCCATCGCTGCCGCGCCGCCTGGCGGCTGAGTTCCCTGGCGGCGCCTTCCTCGCCGCGATCGTCATCGGGCCGGGGATCGCGGCGCAGCGCCTGTCGCCGTCCGGCACCGCGCTCCAGCTCCTGGAGAACTCGGCGGCGGCCTCGGCGGCGTGCTCATCGTCAGGTTCCCCTACCCGGCGCTGACCCCTGCCCAGGCCGCGCAGGTCGTCGTCCCGCACGAGAGCGACCACGGCGCGTGCCCCGGACCGGACCAGCGTGTCTCAAGCGACGGAAGGTAAGACAGGCATGCACATCGTTGCTATCGGGGGAAGCGACGCGGGCATCAGCGCGGCCCTGCGGGCCCGCGAGGTTGACCCGGGAGCCGAGGTCACCGTGGTGGTGGCCGACGCGTACCCGAACTTCTCCATCTGCGGCATCCCCTACTACTTCTCCGGTGAGGTCACCCACTGGCGCAACCTCTCGCACCGCACCTACGCCGAC
>DAHWEX010000332.1 GCA_027326205.1 Actinomycetota bacterium | reverse complement strand
TTGCAGGCCGTGGCGCTGAACTGGGCCGTGAGGCTCGTGTCCGGCGAGTCGCAGCGCGGGCAAGGCGGGGACAGCGGACGGCGGCCCAGGATCAGCGGGACCGGGCCGGCCCGGCGCGGCGCGGCCGGCGGCGGGGCGATGCCGACGGCGGCGAGTTTGCGGTGGCCCTCCGCCGTGATCCAGTCGGTGCTCCACGGCGGGGCGAGCCGGGTCGCGACGGCGACCCGCTCGAAGCCGGCCCGGCGCAGCCGGGCCGTGACGTCCGCGGCGATCTCGCGCATCGCGGGACAGCCGCTGTACGTCGGGGTGATCGTGACGACGATGCCCTCGGCCGGAACGTACTCGACCGAGCGCAGGATGCCGAGGTCCTCGATGGTCAGCGTCGGGATCTCCGGGTCGGGCGTCGCGGCGGCGACTTCGTGCGCCGGCGTCCGCGGCCGCGCGGCGGCTACCATGTCGCGTCCGGGTGGGCGCGGGCGACCGACTGCAGCTCAGCCAGGATGTAGCCCATCGCCTCGGTGTGCACGCCGTCGCGGCCGGCCTTGCCGCTAACCGGGGCAAGCGCCGGCGTCGTCGGGCGGGTCAGGCCCGCCGCGGCGAGGACGCTGTCAATGACCGCGTGGAACGCGGCGGCGTCGACGGCCGCCGGCGCACCGGGATCGGGGCGGAACAGCTCCCCCGCCAGGGGCCACAGCGCGTCCAGTGCCGCCTGCGTCTTCGCGTGCGACAGCGGCGTGCCGTCGCCGAGCCTGACCACCCAGGCGGCCGCGTAGTCGCGGTGGTAGGCGAGCTCGTTGACGCCCTTGGCGGCGATCGCGGCGAGCACGGGATCGGGCGCGGCGGTCAGCGCGTCGAACAGCGCGAGCCGCCAGGTCGAGAAGAGCAGCAGCCGGACGACGAGCTCGGCGAAGTCACGGTCGGCGTGCTCGGCCAGGCGGACGTTCCTGAACTCGTTTTCCGCGCGGAAGAACGCGAGCCGGTCCTCGGTCTGGCCGACGATGCCGCCCGCCCGGGACAGCAGCAGCCGCGCCTGTCCCAGCAGGTCGAGCGCGATGTTGGCGACCGCGGTCTCCTCCTCAAGCTCGGGCAGGCCGGCCACCCACTGCTGGAGGCGGTGGCTGTAGATCAGCGCGTCGTCGCCGAGGGCGAGGCAGGAGCGGGCGAGCGCGCCCGGGTCGGTCCCGTCGGGCACGGACGTGTCGATGCCCGCCAGCGGGTCGGTGAACCCGGTGCCGAACGCCCAGCGGTTCCCCTCGTCGCCCTCTCTCAGCAGCTCAGGGGCGGCGAGCAGGTCGTAGGGGTTGTCGTCAAAGTCGTGCTCAGCGGCGCTCATGGGGGTAACCCGTCCTCACAGGTGGGGGACGTCGTCGGGGATGTCGTAGAACGTCGGGTGGCGGTACACCTTGTCGCCCGACGGCTTGAAGAACGGGTCCTTCTCGTCCGGCGAGGACGCGGTGATGTCCGACGCCTTCACCACCCAGATGCTGACGCCCTCGTTGCGGCGGGTGTAGAGGTCGCGGGCGTGGTGCAGGGCCATCTCGGCGTCGGCGGCGTGCAGGCTGCCGACGTGCACGTGGTTCAGGCCGCGCTTGCCGCGCAGGAACACCTCGTACAGCGGCCAGCTCGAATCAGTCATGGCTGGCCTCCTGCTTGGCGGCGTGGGCCAGGGCGGCCTCGCGGACCCAGGCGCCGTCCTCGTGCGCCGCCGTGCGCCTGGCCAGGCGCTGGGCGTTGCACGGGCCGTTGCCGGAGATGACGGCCTTGAACTCGGCCCAGTCGACCTGGCCGAAGTCGTAGTGACCGCGCTCTTCGTTCCAGCGCAGGTCCGGGTCGGGGAGGGTGACGCCGAGCTTCTCGGCCTGCGGGACCGTCATGTCGACGAAGCGCTGCCTCAGCTCGTCGTTGGTGTGCCGCTTGATGCCCCACCGCATCGACTGCTCGGTGTTGGGCGAGCTCTCGTCGGGCGGGCCGAACATCATCAGCGACGGCCACCAGGTGCGGTCGACCGCGTCCTGGACCATGTCGCGCTGCCCCTGGGTGCCGCGCATCATCGTCATCAGCAGCTCGTAGCCCTGCCGCTGGTGGAACGACTCTTCCTTGCAGATGCGGATCATCGCGCGGGCGTAGGGGCCGTAGGACGAGCGGCACAGCGGTACCTGGTTGCAGATCGCGGCCCCGTCCACCAGCCAGCCGATCACCCCGACGTCGGCGTAGGACAGCGCCGGGTAGTTGAAGATCGAGGAGTACTTCTGGCGGCTCTCGATCAGCTGCCTGGTCAGGTCGGCCCGGTCGGCGCCCAGCGTCTCGGCCGCGCTGTAGAGGTACATGCCGTGGCCGGCCTCGTCCTGCACCTTG